>NZ_DFDO01000322.1:0-26504 GCF_002367915.1 Acinetobacter sp. UBA3025 | reverse complement strand
GATGCATTACCTCGTATTCTGAAAGATGTAATTATTCGTGCCTCCGATCGTTACCAGCTTGAAGTCACTTTTGTGGCTAATCAACCGGTAGGAATTACACCCTCAATTCGCATCAATTCTATTCAGGCCATGAGCGGGGCAGATGCGGCGGATCAGGAAATTGTTGACCGTATGAAAGAGCATGACATCGTGGTGACGCAGGATATACCCTTGGCTGCTCAAGTCATCGAGAAGGGTGGTATCGCGATTCACCCGCGTGGTGAAATCTATACAGTGGCTAACGTCAAAGCACGTCTGCATTTACGTGATTTTATGGATACCTTGCGTGGTGCCGGTGTGCAAACTGGTGGCCCACCGCCGATTTCTGAACGTGATAAGCGTGAGTTTTCCAGCTCTCTAGATCAAACCATTCAAAAACAGAAACGTAAAACTGCGATTAAATAAAAAACGAGATTAAGTATGCCCCCAAAAAGTAACCTGATGTTAACCTATGCCTTGCTGGTTTTCATCTGGTCTACCACACCACTGGCGATTGTCTGGAGTGTGGAAGATTTGCATCCGATGTGGGCATTGGCGATCCGTTTCTTTTTGGCCTTGCCTTTAGCCTTAGGATTATTGTGGTTATTTAAAACCAGATTACCGCTTGATCGTGTTTCCCTGCATAGTTACTTGGCGGGTGCATGCAGTTTTATCGGCTCGCAAATTTTTACTTACTGGTCTACGGATTATTTAAGTTCTGGCATTATTGCCTTAATGTTCGGCTTGGCACCCCTAATCTCAGGCCTGATTGGGCGTTTTGTTTTTCAGATGCAGCTTTCGCTGAATCAATGGCTGGGGATGGGAATCGCCTTAACTGGACTTTCGGTGATCTGTCTAGGTGATGCAGATCAGCATATACAGCCAATTGGAATCGTGATCGCTCTGGTTGGTGTATTAGTTTATTGCGTATCTATGTTCTGGGTGAAGAAAATCAATGCACCAATTGATCCTATGGCACAGGCGGCCGGTTCGATTGGTTTGTCAGTCGTTTTTTCTCTGGGTATGTTGCCATTTATCTGGCAATACGCACCCACTGCTATGCCACATGCCAAGTCCTTATTTGGTCTGGTATATGCGGTAATTATGGCTTCGCTGATTGCGATGTTCTGTTATTTCAAGCTGGTACAGAAAATTAAACCGACGACTTTGTCTTTAACCACAGTCCTGACACCAATGCTGGCCTTGCTGGTAGGTGTATTATTGAATAATGAAAAATTGCCGCTCATTGCTTTGGTGGGTGTAGTAATTTTATTGTTCGGCTTAGTGGTTTATTTCGCTAAAGAAATTAAGGCGAGCTATAAAGCCCGCCTTTAATAAAAAGATAGATGCCAGTCTTAAGCAAAGCTGGCCTTCACACATTCACCCAGTTTGACGCGATCCTGAGGGTGCAGGGTAATAAAATAAGCGCCCGTACGATATTTTCCGTTTTCTTCTGCACGACTGTAGGCCACCTGAGCGGTTGCCGCGATGTGGAAGAAGTTTTCCGGGTGACTTAAAGTCACATGTAGATAGGTTCCTTCACTAATCGGCTGATCACTAAAGAAGCTAAAACCAGTCTCTGAAAAGTTCACATGTTCCGGTACAGGTAACATGCTTTGTACAATTGCGTCATACAAAGAACCGGTAATAAGGTTTAATTTTTGGTTGAATAAGGATAAGATTCGAGCAATTTGTTGATCTTTTTCAGATAATTGTTCTAATTCGTAGTTAACAGCATGATCAAATTGATCTAGCTCTGCAAGTAGTAGAAAATAGCGGGGCAATACGAAATTAGCATCGTAAGGATCATTCAAGGCAACATCATCGGAAATAATCTGATAATTGATTCGTAAAGCAGCATCGATTCGAGACATGACTCGTCTTTCAGTGAGTCCGTTTGGATGCTGTACATTTTCCATAATTTATTACCTCGGACTAGATGGTTATGTTCAAACCAATCTCGCTGTATATAGGGTTGAAATATACTCGCGCACGGCGTAGTAACCACTTCATTTCTTTTATCGCATTGGTCTCAATGATCGGTCTCACGCTCGGTGTAGCAGTCCTCATTACAGTTTTGTCTGTCATGAATGGTTTTGACCGAGAGTTGAAAAATCGCGTCTTGGGGATGGTTCCTCAAGCAACTGTTTCTTCGACGCAAATTCTAACAAATTGGCCTGAACTTGCAAAGCAGATTGAGCGGCATGAACACGTTCAAGGTGTGGCTCCTTTTACCCAGTTACAGGGGATGCTCACAGCTCAAGGGCAAGTTGCCGGAATTATGGTCAGCGGGATTGAACCAAAGTATGAGAAGAAAGTTTCGATCATCCAGAACCATATGGTCGAGGGTAGTATTGATAACCTGAAAAAAGGTGAATTTGGGATTGTTTTAGGCAAGCAGATGGCAGATGCCATGGGCGTAGGCTTGAATGATAACATTACCTTGGTTCTACCTGAAGCGACGCCTTCACCAGCAGGTGTTGTACCCCGCTTTAAACGCTTTAAAGTGGTCGGGATCTTCAGTATTGGTGCAGAAGTCGATTCGATGATGGGTTATATTGCTCTAAATGATGCTTCAACCTTGTTACGTCTGCCAGATGGTGCACAAGGCGTACGTATGAAGCTGGATGACATTTTCGCAGCGCCTCAGGTTTCTCAGGAAATTGTGCGTGATTTACCGGGTAACTTCTATGCCTCTGACTGGACTTATACTCATGGTAATCTGTTCAGCGCAATTCAGATGGAAAAAGCGATGGTCAGCTTATTATTATTCCTGATTGTCCTGGTCGCAGCATTCAATATCGTGTCTTCACTGGTGATGGTGGTCACAGATAAAAAATCCGACATCGCAATTTTACGTACTTTAGGTGCTTCACCTGCCACGATTACCCGAATCTTTATGGTTCAAGGTACTGTGATTGGCGTGATCGGTACCTGTGCGGGTGCCATTCTCGGGATTATTGCTGCCACTAGCATCAGTAGTTTTATTGGCTGGTTAAACAATTCACTTGGCCTGAATATGTTTGATGCTTACTTCATCAACTATTTACCTTCTTATCTACGCTGGCAGGATGTGGTCGTGATTGTAGGTCTGTCACTTGCTTTAAGTTTCCTGGCCACTATTTATCCAGCATTCCGTGCTGCTAAAATTCAACCGGCGGAGGCATTGCGTTATGAGTAATCTGGTTCTAGATGCCCAAAATATCGAGAAATCTTTTACAGATGGAAAATCTACGGTTGATGTGATCAAAGGGATTTCATTACAGGTAAAGGCCGGGGAATTTGTTTCTATTGTCGGTTCGAGCGGTTCCGGTAAAAGTACCTTATTGCATATTCTCGGAGGACTTGACCGTCCTTCTGCCGGACAAGTAATGGTCAATGGTCGCCGTTTTGACAATTTATCTGAAGCAGAACGTGGCTATGTACGTAATGAAAATTTAGGCTTTGTATATCAATTCCACCATTTATTGCCAGAGTTTACTGCACTAGAAAATGTCGCGATGCCCTTAATGCTTCGTAAAAACGTCAAGTTTAAAGAGGCTAAACAGCAGGCAGAATACTTGCTGGAACGTGTTGGATTAACCCATCGTTTAACCCATCAACCGGGCGAACTTTCAGGGGGCGAGCGTCAGCGTGTAGCGCTTGCACGTGCTGTAGTCACTAAGCCGAAGTTAATGATGGCAGATGAGCCTACAGGTAACTTGGACCGTAAAACAGCCGATAAAATCTTTGAGTTACTGACTGAATTACGTAGCGAATTTAATATGGCTATGTTAATTGTGACCCATGATGAGCAATTAGCGCATTCGGCAGACCGAATTCTACATATGCGTGATGGCTTGTGGATGAATGACTAATTGCAGGAATAATCCTCTTTAATTGAAGCTCACCTCGGTGGGCTTTATTATTGCCTGCACATAATAATAAAAAAGAAAATTTTCATGTTGCAATGGCTGTGTTTGGGCTGGATTTTAGGCCTAGCCTGTATGGGAAAATCTTTTCTGAATATTGAGTTGAATTCAATCTCAGTGATATTTCTTGCTGTGCTCTGTTATTTCTGTAATTCTAAGCTCAATGCGATTCTAAAAAATTCCTTATATAAAGGATTGCTTGTAGGCACCTGCATTCTAATCGGGATATTTCTGGGACATGGTTATGCCAATCAACAGCTCAGCCAACGGCTATTAAATGTCGAACATGAAGTACAGCAAAAAGACATTATCGTTTATGTCAAACACTTAAATAAACTGAGTGATCAATCCATCCAGCAGCTTTTGGAAGTATTAAATCTCGATGGACGCACCGTAACCTGGATGGGTTTTCTACCTAAAAATTCATCGGATGCTTCACAACTATCAGTAAATCATAAAAATTTAAATATGCTTGAACTAGGACATTATTACCGGCTGCAAGGTCAGGTACGTCCTAATCACAGTTATGCAACGCCCGGTGCTTTTGATGCTGAAAAATGGGCACTGCAACAGAATATGATGGCAGGTTTCCGGATCAAAGAGATAGAGCAACTTGATTCAGCTACTGTTTCTACACTGGGGTATAGTCAGTTTATTCGAGAGCAAAGAGCTTTAACTCAGCAATTTCTACTTTGGGTAGAACAGAAACGGCTGGAATTAAGAGAGTTCATAGCACGACAACCCGTACAGAATAAAGGTTTGCTTCTGGCTTTGCTCACCGGAGATGAAAGCCTTTTAAATCCTGCAACTGAGCAGCAATTTCGACGTATGGGCATGAGTCACTTATTGGCGATTTCCGGACCACATGTGCTGATCTTTGCCCTGATGGTCTGTACTATGCTTCGGCTACTTGTCGCACGAAGTATGCCTCAGCTTTATCTAAGATGGCCACGCCAGTATTTTCTGGCTTTACCTTTTCTGTTTTGTGTGGTGCTGTACTGTGCCTTTGTGGGTTTTGAAATCCCGGCAATCCGCACTCTGCTGATCTGTATGATTGGTGTCATCCTCATGCTGCTTCGACAAAATCTGCAAGCTTTAAAACTTCTAATTCTGAGCGCCGCCTTACTGTTATTCATTGACCCCTTTAGTATCTTGTCCGCGGCTTTCTGGCTGTCCTATGGGGCCTGTTTTGTATTGCTCAGAATTTATCAGACCATTCAACAGCGACCATCCGAGCAAAATCAGACAGCAATACAAAAAATGTATTTTGCGGCTAAAGTGCTGGTGGAATCACAGTGGAAAATCTTTCTCGCTTTATTTCCTTTAATGATGCTGTTTTTTAAGCAGATTACCTGGATCACGCCGTTCAGTAATCTGGTCGCAATCCCCTGGATTGGTCTGCTGATTGTGCCGATCGATATTTTGGCAGCAATTCTATTTTTTATCGCTGAACCTGTCTCAAGCATGCTATTTCAGCTGAATGATCTTATGCTGAATATCTTGTTGGGATTCTTAAATCTGCTGGATCACTGGTTTAAACCGCAATTAATTCCAGTTGCGATGAATCTCTGGATGATTGGCCTATGCATCCTATCTTTGCTGATTTTATTCTTACCACGAGGCGTATTACCAAAATCCTGGATAGCTGTCGCGGCGGTACCAATTTGTATTCCTCAATTCTATCATCCGCCATTTCAGCTTTCAGTGCTGGACGTCGGTCAAGGACAGGCGATATTCCTTCGTCATGGAACCCATAACATGATGATCGATATGGGCGGTTATTATGATGAGGAAAAATTTAGTATTGGGAAGCAGGTAATCATGCCATTTCTGTCGGTACAAGGTGTTTCTCAACTGGAGCAGGTGATTTTAACGCATCTGGATCAGGACCATAGTGGTGCTTATCACAGCATTAAAGACCAGCTCAAGATTAAGAATATCTATGCCAATGAAGTGACCGAAACTGCAGCCTCTTCAAACTTTCAATTATGTTATCAGGGACAGCAGTGGCAATGGCAGAATGATCTGCAGATTAAGGTCATTGCGCCAAAACTAGAACAATTAAATACCGCTAATTTCAATAAAAATGACCTGTCTTGCGTGGTTTATTTGCGGCTCAAAGATGTCTGGCCTTATCAGAATTTTCTGCTGATGGGAGATGCAGGTTGGCAGACTGAATATCAGTTACTCAAAGACTACCCCGATTTAAAAGTGGATGTCTTGGTCTTAGGCCATCACGGCAGTCAGCACAGTTCAGCTTATCAATTCTTGCA
Organism: Acinetobacter sp. UBA3025; assembly: GCF_002367915.1. Lineage (NCBI taxonomy): Bacteria > Pseudomonadati > Pseudomonadota > Gammaproteobacteria > Moraxellales > Moraxellaceae > Acinetobacter > Acinetobacter sp. UBA3025. Next base: position 20,302 of record NZ_DFDO01000322.1, on the reverse strand, counting down.
GCACTATCGTCCTAAACTGGCGATTGCGTCTGCTGGAAAATTTAATCGTTACGGGCATCCAAGTCAGTTGACTCAACAGCGTCTCAAAGAATTGGATATTCCTCTATTGACTACAGCAGAGCATGGCAGCCTGCATTTTCATCAGCAAGGAACTCAAATCATTCTAGAAACTGAAAGAAGTCGCTGGAAATGGTTACAAAAACAAAATCTAACTGACTGATTCTAGAGATGGTTCAACAGCAGCCAGATTAGAAGTTCTTAACTGGTTCACTTTGGACAAAGCTTGGTCATGATCAAGCTTATAAATATTTCCCAGATCTTCGTGAGCTCTAAAGCGTTTATAGCTCCAGTGATAATGTTCAGGATGACGCTGAATCAGGTTCTCAATCGTTTTGATGATGATGCCTGTACCCTGATTGGCATCTCCCTGATAAATTTTTTCATCTATGGCCTCGATATGAATATCAAAGCCAGCATTCTCATTACGCAGGGCATAAAGGAACAGCGCACGGGCTTTGGTTTTCTGGATCAGCTTGGCACTCAGATTGCTGGTAGCTAGAGGAACACCAAAGTAAGGAATATATTCACCGCCAACGTTGGGTGTATGATCCGGCAGAATGACAGTGGTGCCACCTTGCTTCAAGGCTTTGAAAATCTGTCGTACACCAGACTCATCTGTCGGCACCAGATTGGCCTGTTCGCGGCTGCGTGCTGCACGAACAAATTGATCCGCTGCCTGATTTTTTACAGGCTTATACATGATGGTCATTGAAGTGAATTGCGCAACATAGGCATTCATGATTTCCCAAGTGCCAAAGTGCGGCACAATCAATACCAGACCTTTATTTTGTGCCAAGGCATCATGCAGTAAATCTTCGCCTATAACTTTATGCACTCTCTCAATATTTTTCTGATTAGTAGAACCCCAAATACTAAAAAATTCAAAATAAGACATCAGTTCATTGCGAATCGCAGCACGGGTAATCCGTTCTCTTTCCTGATTCGACAGTTCAGACAAACTGATCTCAAGGTTCAGGCGAATTACATCAGAAGTTTTAGAAACTTTAAAAATATTAACGATTAAGGCAAGAATCCGCGCAATCCATCGGGAAACTGAAAGCGGTTGGCGGCTAATATATTTGAGTAAACCGTAAGCTGAATTCTTTGAGCTGCGTTCAGTCATTGAGTTGTAATATTGATAAAATAAAAAAGAATAGCATTTATTATAGGCGAAAACGGTTTCTTTAGACAGAATTACCCTTTTCGGTGTATATAATGGGTTCAATATAAATTAATTTATTGGATTATTTATGTCCGATTGGCCACCAAAACCTGAAAATCAAATACAAAATACGCAACAATCAGTTCAACCGACTGGCCCAGAATGGAAACTGCTGGAGAAAGCAGTTTTAGCTTCAGTAGAAGAGCAACGACGGGCACGCCGCTGGGGGATCTTCTTTAAATTTCTAACCTTTGCTTATCTGCTGGTTGTCATTCTTGCGCTAGGTAAAGGCTGTAGCATGAGTGCTTCTGATCCGAGTGCAGGCGCAGGTGCACATATTGCTGTGGTTGATATTATTGGTACGATTGCCGCAGACAAGCAAAGCGTAAATAGTAGCAATACCATCAAATCACTCAAAAAAGCCTTTGAAAACAAGCAAAGTAAGGCTGTTGTTTTAAATATTAATTCACCGGGTGGTTCACCAGTCCAGTCAGATGAAATCTGGCAGGAAATCCAGTATCTGAAAAAACAGCATCCTGAGAAAAAACTCTATGCCGTGATTGGTGATACCGGAGCTTCTGGTGCTTACTATATTGCATCCGCTGCAGATGAAATCATTGTCAATCCATCGAGTCTGGTCGGTTCAATCGGTGTGATCATGCCGAACTATGGTGTGAATAACCTGCTGCAAAAACTTGGAGTTGAAGACCGCACCATGACTTCAGGTGAAAATAAAGCCTTGCTGTCCATGACACAGCCGGTTGATCCTGCGCAAAAAGCGCATGTACAAGGTGTGCTGGATAATGTGCATGGTCACTTTATTAATGCTGTAAAGCAGGGGCGTGGAGCGAAATTGAAATCGACTGATCCTGCTATTTTCTCAGGTCTGTTCTGGACCGGTGAACAGGCGGTGAAATTGGGTATTGCAGACCGTATTGGCAGTTTAAATACTTTGAAGCGTGAACTAAAAACTGAAAAAGCACTGAACTACACTATTGAATATAGTCCATTTGAGTCAGTACTGGGTCGTATGGGTTCATCGATTGGTGAAGGAATTGCAACTTCAGTGGCACAGAAACTTCAGTCAGAAAATAAAACGACCTTACAATGAAACCATTGATTCATTTTGCGCACGCCAATGGCGTGCCATCTAAAGTCTATCAAAAGCTGTTTGAAGGACTGCAAGATGATTACGATATTATCTATGTGCCGCTATTAGGGCCTGATAAGCGTTATCCGATTGATAATCACTGGAAAAGTCTGACTCAGCAGGTGATTGACAGTATCGTGCGCCAGTCTCATGGACATCCAGTGATTGGTTTGGGACATTCATTAGGTTCAGTCCTGAGCTTTCAGGCCTCCTTACAGCGTCCGGAACTTTTTTCGCAAATGATTATGCTTGATCCGCCGATGATCATGGGCAAAGAAGCTTTTGCATTGCATATTGCAAAAACTTTTCGCTTAAAAGCACTGGACCGGATGTCACCTGCAGGTTTGTCGAAACGCCGTCGTGATCATTGGGAGTCTCGGGAACAGGCAGCTGAATTGCTGCGACCGAAAGGCTTTTATCAGGATTTTGATACAGATTGCTTCCAGGCTTATATTGACTATGCCTTAAAGGATGATCCGGTTCGAGGTGGAGTTGAACTCACTATTCCTAAAATGGATGAAGTAAATATCTTTAGAACTAATCCATCGCTATGGTGGTTACCTCAGGCTAAACCAAAAGTACCAGTGCATCTGATGGTTGCCAAGAAAGGTCCATTTTTGGCGCGCAAATTTCCGCAGCAAGTGCAAAAGAAATTTGGCATTCCATTTACAGTGGTAGATGGTGGGCATATGTTCCCATTGGAGCAGCCTGAGCAAGTAGCGAGTCTGGTCAAACAACTGATTCAGCAACAGTCTGCTTAAGGTTCATCACATCTAAAGAAATAAAAAAACGCATCCGAGGATGCGTTTTTTTATATTTGAGCTTTTAGAATTTGCAGAATTGAACAGGTTCTTGCATTTTTGCATTACGGTACAATACACCTTGTTCAGTATGCTGAATTGTCCCATTACAAATCCATTCTACCACTTGCGGGTAAATTAGATGTTCCAGTACATGTACACGCTGAGCTAAAGTGTGAGTCGTATCTTGATGCGATATTTTTAACACACCCTGTGCTAAGGCTTGCCCAGCATCCAGTTCGGGAGTGACATAATGCACTGTACAACCATGCAGAACATCACCGGTATTCAGGACGCGCTGATGGGTATGCATGCCTTTGTAATATGGCAAAAGGGAAGGGTGAATATTCAGCATTTTCCCTTCCCAGGCTTTCACAAATTTTTCACTTAAAATTCGCATAAAGCCCGCAAGTACCACTAGATCAACATCCCAGTCCAGAAGCTGCTGATGCATGACATCATCAAAAGCTTCCCGGCTTGGATACTGCTTATGTTCAATGACTGCAGTCGGAATTCCTGCTTTATGAGCGCGCTCTAAAGCAAATGCTTCAGGCTTGTTGGAAAGCACCCCGACAATTTCTCCTGACAGATTGGCATCAATCAGGGCTTGCAGGTTCGATCCACTGCCTGAAACAAGTACAGCAATTTTAATCATGCGAAATTACGCGAAGATCACACGGATTTTTTCGTCAGCGCCTTCTACAGACTCGGCATTATCTGCAATGTGACCCATTGCCCATGCTTTCTCGCCCAAACCGTTGAGTAACTCTACAGTTTTGTCTGCTTCTGCTGCATCAACAACAAGAACCATACCTACGCCACAGTTAAAGGTACGATACATTTCGAACTGCTCTACACCGCCTTCACGTTGAAGAAGTTTGAACAGCTCAGGCCACTCCCAAGAAGATTCATTTACGACTGCTTGAGCACCGTTTGGTAATACGCGAGGCAGGTTGCCTGGTAAACCGCCACCAGTGATGTGTGCCATTGCATGTACATCAACCTGTTTTAGCAGTTCAAGAATCGATTTCACATAAATGCGTGTTGGTTCCATTGCAACATCTGCAAGTGGACGACCATCAACGATTTGATTCAGGTCAACATTTTTAACTTCAAGAATTTTACGAAGCAACGAATAACCGTTTGAGTGTGCACCAGAAGATGCAACACCAATGAGTACATCACCCGCTTTTACTTTAGAGCCATCAATAATTTTGCTTTGCTCAACTACACCGACACAGAAGCCTGCAAGATCGTAATCTTCACCTTCGTACATGCCTGGCATTTCAGCAGTTTCACCACCAACCAGTGCACAGCCTGCAAGTTCACAGCCAGCACCGATTCCTGTTACAACATTTGCAGCCACGTCCACATTTAGGTGACCAGTCGCATAATAGTCCAGGAAGAACAGTGGTTCAGCACCACAAACGAGAAGGTCGTTCACACACATTGCCACCAGATCTTGACCAATGGTGTCATGACGGTTCAAATTCAGTGCCAGACGTAATTTTGTACCAACACCATCTGTGCCTGATACGAGAACAGGTTCTTCATAACCTTTAGGGATTTTACAAAGGGCGCCGAAACCGCCTAATCCGCCCATTACTTCAGGACGTTTAGTACGCTTAGCGACGGACTTGATTCGGTCGACTAACGCGTCTCCCGCTTCAATATCGACACCTGCATCTTTGTAGCTTAAACCAGTGTTTGGGGTAGAAGTTGAGTTGCTCATAATGAAGTCTCCGCATTCGCGCGGGGGATTATAACCTGAATATGCAAAACTCTTATGGTATTTATGCCCTAAAATGCTATCTTTATTAAAATATTTTACTTTTTATAACGATTAATAGAGAGAAGGCGAAACTTTATGGTAGATCGCACATTGCGTCGCGTGTTTATCCTAGCTGGGATAGCTTTGTTGTTGTGGATTCTATATTTACTAAAACCCGTTGTAATTCCATTTGTTGCAGCGTTTTTAATGGCTTATCTGTTCAGCCCGCTGGTAGATAAACTGCACGATATCGGTCTGCCGCGTTGGCTCTCTATTAGTATCGTTTTTACTGGAATCGGGATCGTTATGATCCTGGCGATCTGGTATCTGGTGCCGTTGATCTGGCAGCAGCTGATTTATGCGCGTGACAATATACCTGCGGTCATTGGCTGGATTAATTCAACCTTTTTGCCATGGTTGTCGAATACCTTCAATGTCGTTGAAATGGAAATTGATACCACACAGATTTCTGATGTGGTCATGGACTATGTGCAAACCAATTATAGTGCTGACAGTATTCAGGCCTTCCTGCTACGCCTTGCACAATCTGGAATTAACTTCTTGCAGATTGGCGGTACGATTGTCCTGATTCCAATTATTGCATTCTATTTCCTGCTGGATTGGGATCGTATGCTGGAAAGCTTACGTCGCCTGATTCCACGTCCTTATGAACAAAGTACATTAAGAATCGTCGGTGAATGTCACAGTGTACTTGGGGCCTTTGTGAAAGGACAATTTCTGGTGATGATTCTGCTGGGAATCGTTTATGCGATTGGTTTGCAATTGATTGGTCTTGAAGTTGGCCTGATTATTGGCATGGTGGCAGGTCTGGCCAGTATTATTCCTTATCTGGGGTTTGCGGTCGGGATTATTGCAGCTGTGATTGCAACTTTCCTGCAATTCGGGATCGACTGGTGGCAGCTTGTTCTGGTGGGTGTCGTATTTATGGTCGGTCAGGCGGTAGAAGGCTATGTATTACAGCCATTCCTGCTCGGCGATAAAATAGGTTTATCTCCGGTTGCTGTGGTTTTTGCGGTATTGGCGGGCGCACAACTGGCTGGCTTCCTGGGAATGCTGATTGCTCTCCCAGTTGCAGCGGTAATTGTGGTTCTGCTCAGACATGCACGTGAATACTATGAATGCACATCATTTTATGGAAATCAGGCAGTCGTCATGAATGATCCGGCTACAGGTTCCATAAGCGTAGAAACTTCAGACTTAGATGTTGATATTGAAATGAAAAAGTCAGAAGCAAAACCACTGCAAGAGGGAGAGAAATCAAGTAAGATGGATGTACCTCTTCATAAAGACTCATAAGGCCATCAGAATCATATGCGTCAATTGCAGCTAGATATAGAACCTCAACTCGATGCTCGAATTAGTGATTTTTCGGGCCCGGGATGGGGGCATGTAATTGATGCAGTCCGACAGCTGCATGCAGGCCTAATCAGCCGCTTTTATGTGTATGGCGGAGCTGGAACAGGTAAAAGTCACTTACTCTCTGCCATCTGTGATTCTTATCTGGAAATCGGCAAAACCGCTATACAGGTGTCTTTGCTGGAACTTCTGGATGCACCCACTGAAGCGATTACTTCGCTGGACCGGTTTGACCTGATCGCACTGGATGATATTGAAGCCATTAGTGGGGTTCCGCATTGGCAACGCGCCGTTTTTCACTTGATTAATTATAATGATGAAGGTGGTGGTCAACTGGTATTTTCTTCCCGTTTTGCGCCCATTGAATTAAAGCTTGAATTACCTGATTTGCAGTCCCGACTCACGCAGGCGGTCAGTGTCCGTGTCCCAAATGGCAGTCTTTATGCGGACCGATTTGCCTTGGTATCCTCGGTATTGGACCGACGCGGTATTCATCTTGATCCACAGATTTTTGATTATTTGCTAAATCACGGACCACATCAAACTTCCGTGCTTCTACAAACATTAGAACAGATTATTCAATTACTTAAAGGCGAAAAGCTGAAGGTCAGCAATGCTAACCTGCGGCAGATTTATGCATTAATTGATGAATATCGTTAAATTATAAAACATCTTGAGTAATTACTCAGTCTATGCGAAAGTAAGGCAAAATAATTCGCTGTTGCAAGGAAGATGCAACTTTAGAAGAAAAAGAAAGAAATAAAAAATTAAGGAGAAGGGTATGCTCAAGAAGAGCATAGGCATGGCTTTGCTATGTATGGCGGGGCAGGCATATAGTGCAGAAATTATTGTAACTACCACAGAAGATATTGAAAAAGATGACAAGGAATGTTCACTTCGAGAAGCTGTTGAATATGTGAATCGTGGCCTGGCTAAAGAAGGTTATATGGGCTGTGGTGGCGAAAATGCTATTGGCACCATTATCTTAAAAGAAAAAACGACCTATGTACTGAATAAGCATATCCCGATCAAGAAATCAGTAACGATTAAATCTATCGCAGAAGTAGATGGTGAATTTAGTAGTGCCGATAAGGTAATGGGGTTATATAACGCTCATATTCAAATGAAAGGGACAGATAATCTCTTCCGTATTAGCAATGATGAAGAGCTGATTCAAGTCAATTTAAAAGAACTCGACCTTGAAGGTTGCGGTAAAAGCAGCTGTGCCGAACAAGGTGGCCTAATTCATAATAAAGGTAAATTGATAATTGATTACAGCCGCTTATATAAGGGGGCTGCGAGTCAAGGTGGTGCCATTTATAATGTGGGGAAATTCGGCCAGAATCTGATTGCTTTTGCCGAAATAAAAACCAGCCTAGTTGAAAATAATCAGGCGCAACAGGGTGGCATAATCTATAGCCAGCTTCCATACTTTCTGGTTTATCAAAGCGTTTTAAAGAATAACCAGACGCTGAATAATAATGCTACCAATATTTATACAGCGGGCCAAGTCGATAATCCTGCCGATATTCAATCCATTAATGCTGAAGTCCTAAGCAGTACCCTGTTAAAAAATAAGGGAGCACTGATCAATGTGATTGATGGGGTGGGAATCAATAACCTGACAATAGTGGATAATACGGGTACGGCACTACGTATTAATGCCCCGAATGGTAAAGCCTATGTGGCGAACAGTATTATTTTAAGAAATGGTACGCAGGATTGCCAGATTGAAACTACGGATAAAAGTACGATTCACAATAACCTGGTAACAGCATCTTGTGGTACAGGTGATGCTGCGTATCCAAACCAGATCTGGACAGGTACTCGCTTGTTTGCAGAGGCTTCAGATCAAAGTGAAGGTATCTGTCTAAATTTAAAACAAAATAGCGATGCTATTCTATGTCCTTATAGCGTTCCTAAAGATCAGTTCTTGGGCTATCTACGTCCTCGTATCCTGTTGAATTATAATCAGGTTAGTGATTCACCGATTGTAAATAGAGGGACTAGCTACAATAGCAGCAATCCTTCAGTCAGCTGTGAGGCGTCAGACCAACGCGGTGTAGACCGTTTACTAGATAACTTATTTTGTGACCGTGGTGCGATTGAAATTACAGTTCCAACATCTACCAGTCTGGTTGGACAGGATCTTCTAAAAGGAGAGACTGCAAAGTTTTCAATTGAATCTGCTTTAGGAGATAGTGATTTAATTCCTAAAGAGCAATGCAATAACATTATTGGAGAGAATCCAAAGGGTGAGCCTTGGCAAGATGGCTGCTTACAGGTTATCCAAACCAAAACTGTTTCCAAGGGCAAAACAGTCATTGATATTGATGGGAATGTTGTTTATACCCCAGATTCACAATGGCATGGTGCTGACATTTTTGAAATTCAGGTAGTTACTTCCTCTACACGATTTAATAAGTCCAAACCTTATCTGGTTTTAAGTACCCAGATTGTACAGGAACCTAAAAATGAAATGAAAGACAAGTCTGTGAAGACCTCGGGTGGGGCATGGGGGATCGCTGGCTTAATGGGCTTGATAGGGTTGATCGGCCTACGTCGCAGATTAAAAGATTAAGGAAAAATCATGAAAAATTATAAAAAAGGACTGCTTGCAGCCATGATTTTATCTGCCATGAGTTTAATGGCAGCCGAAGATAAAACCATATATGTCACTACATTTGCTGACGAGGACGGGGAAAATACCAGTGCCTGTTCCTTGCGTGAAGCCATTAAGACAGCCAAGCTGGATAAATCCTATGGAGGATGCAATGTTGGCCGTACATTGCGTAATGACGGTTCCGCTCCAGATGTCATCCAACTCGAAGCTGGGGAATACAAACTCAATAGTGAAATTATTGTTGAATCTCATGTCAATATTTTGGGAAAATCACCCTTCAATTATACTCAAAGAAGCCCTATTACCTTTTTATATCCAACACGTGAGGCTTTAACAACCACCATTTCAGGCCAAGGGAAAACCCGCTTATTTAATACGGTCGCTAGCCAAGCCAGCATGGTGGTAAATGGTGTCATCCTGAAAGATGGTTATGCTGCAAAAACCAGTCTGGATAAAGGTAATGGTGGAACATTTTATGTCGCCGGTCCTCTAAGCCTCGTGAATAGTGAAATTGTAAATTCACGAGCGGCTGCAGAAGGGGGAGCAATTTATGCAGTAGCGATGAATAATGAAAAAGTTATCAGGATTCAGGATTCCTTAATTCATCAGAATAAAGCAGCTACATATGGCAGTGTCTTGGCTATGGATTGTGTGGGGAATTTGGGCAGTACAGAGACTAAGCTAGAAATTAGCGCAAGCAGCATTGTCAAAAATGGTTCTACTGATACGGCCAGTATTCTGGACTTCTGTGGTTATGCCAAAGCTGATATTAGTAACTCTACGATTGCAAAAAATACGACCAGTACTACAGGTCATATTTTCCGAATGGCTAATGAAATCAGCCGTCCATTAAGTTCTTTCTTCACTTTTAGTGCCATTAATAACACGATTGTCGAGAATACTGCTCGCTCAACTATCTTTTATGACAATACTGGTAATTCGAGTCTGGCTTATAACGTGTTGGCCTTTAACCAGGGCTTGTCTTGTGAATATGCCTTGAATGGTGGGAATCCAAGTAAAGAACAAGGTGTAGATTTATTTACTGCTTATAATGCGATTCATACAAGTGGTTCCTCACGCTGTATATTACCTGAACTGGCAGAAAACAGTGTTTCAACGAATATTGATGTATCCAGTAATCAGATCACAGATCTATTAACTGCTTATATCGAACCTTCTGTAAATAACCGTTATTTAGGGATGTATTATCCTATTGATCGACAATCGAATACGGATCTGGTCAATATCGGTACAGAAAGTTGTGAAGAAACTGATCAGCGTGGAATTGAGCGGTTGACTAAGGCAACCTTATTATTTAATCCGGACGCAAAAAATTCCTGTGAAATTGGGTCGGTAGAAATCCGGCGCTTAACTGCAGCAGATATTTCTGGCCTAAAAAATAGTTCTTTAACAGAGTTGCTGGATTATTATCAGGAAAATATTGATGATATTAATTCTATTCTGGCCGATAAGAATACAAAACCTGAGGAAATACAGGGCTTAAAGGAAGAGCTAAAAGAATATGAGGATCTTTTAAAATATACCAAGCAATACCAGAAATATCGTGCCATATACGTTAATCCATTTAGTTTGGTCATGCCTCAAGAAACTTTAAATAATACTCAAGTACAAGCTAAAGCATTAAATTCACAAAATTATGAAATTACAGTGCAATCTTTAGGTGTAGGGTCTTTATCTGGATCAGGCAGTTCATTAATTGTTCAAGGTGCGCCGAATGACCCAAATTTAAAATGTGAATGGAAGCCTGACTTAAACCGTATCATGATGTATCGTACTGATGGCAAAGTAACCAGTCTCTCGGATACGGAGTATTGCCGTTATACAATTAAAGACAAGCAGACAGGTGCCAGCAGTACAGGTATTTTGCAGGGCGCATTTGTAAATATTAAACCGATTGTAAAAAATGATGAATATAGAATTAGCGCAGAGAACAATCTGACCGTAACTGTGAATCCATTAGAGAATGACAGCGATGATGGTGATGGTCCACGGATGAATGGCAAGGCTGCTTTCTATCGTGATAAAGATGGTCGTGAGATTCCAATTCGCATTGTCAAGCTTCCTGCCGGAGTAAACCTTTCCGCAGAGCGAGAAGGACCATGCCCAGGAAATTTTGCAGGTGAAACCTGCTATGGTGGAAAATTAACCTTTAGTGTGAAAAATACTTTTAGTCAGTCAGATTATGATATGCAGTATCATGTTTTTGATGCAGATGAGTTGATGTCAGATACAGCTAGAATTAACTTAAAAAATACGGCTAAAAATACCAATACATCATCAAGTGGTGGTGGTCCATTTGGAATTTGGGGATTGTTCGGATTATTAGGTCTGGCAGGATATCGCAGAGTTAGAAAATAATTGCAGCATGAAAAAAGCCTCCAGATGGAGGCTTTTTTATTTAACTTAAATTAATGAGTTTTAGGTTGAGTGAGTTGCTGGTATTTCTGGATATATTCTTCACGGATCGCCAGTCGCTCTTCAGGCGTTGCTTTTTGCATCCGTGCACCTAACTCCTTACGTTCCTGACTGCTCATCATTTGCCAGGTTTCACGCATACGCTGCTTTTCAGCTTCAGGAAGCTGGGTGAACCAGTCCATGCGTTGCTGTAAATTAATACGTTGCTGTTCAGGTATTTCTTTTAAGGACTGATAACGTTTAATTAATGCCAGTTGCTCGGAATCAGAAAGTGTATCCCAGGTTTCATTAACCTGCGTATTGGCATCTTTGGAAAAAATCCAAAAACGTTCAAATCCCGCAAAGCTGGTTTGCAGGAAGCTGAATGCACAAAATGCAATTGCTAATCTTTTAGCTGCCATGTGGAACTTTGTCCTCACCTAAAACCATTAACATTTCCAGATCTTCAAGCATCTGTGGAGAGAGTTTGGGTGTAGATACCGCTTGAGTCTGAGGTTCGTTATGGCTGACAATATTCGGTAGCACTACCACGCCAGCAATCGCAGCAGCCAAAGCAAAGCCAGACATTTTTAGAAATGCAAAGCGTGAATGTTGTGCGTCCTGAATATGCTCCAGCACATGATTCATCACCACCGGTTTATCTTTGTGGTGCTGTGCCAGTCCATCAAGTTTGGAAGTTACTTGCTTTAAGAAATCATCTTGCTTCATTCGGATGATCCTCCCAGATATGGATTTAAGTGTGCTAGAGAGGCACGTAGACCTTGAATAGCACGGTGATAATGGGTTTTCACACTGCCTTCTGTACAGTTCATAATTTGCGCTGTAGTTTGAGTATCAAAGCCTTCCCAGGCTCTGAGCATAAATGCTTGCTGCTGACGCACAGGTAATTTGGCAATCGCCTCCTGAATTTCTTCAGCAGTTACTGCCTGATCCAGAAATTCTAAAGGTGAGGGCGTAGATTCATCTACCAGATTGTCAAATTCGACTTCGTCGTCATCGAGGCTGACTTTTTTGAAAAAGGAAAATGGCTGGTTGCGACGTGCTTCTTTACGACGCCAATCCTGTAATTTGTTATTCAGAATCGTATAGAACAGGGGATACCACTCTTCAGTGCTTTTTTCTGCATAAGATTTATGTAGAGAAATAAAAGCTTCCTGAACCAGATCCATTGCGATCCCATGTTGTCCTTGAGTCGCACTTTCCATCATCACCAAAGCACGCCCAGTCACGTCCTGCATGAAGTTTTTCAGGCGAGACTCAGCCGTACTCTTTAGAATACTCGCATCTTGTGACTGCAACGGTTTCGGTGCTAAATCCATAGAGATGGAAAATCCTGTCATTGGATACCCACCATTATTCCCAAGTTCATGTGCATATAACGTTGGGAATAACGATTTGGTTGACAATAAAACTTATTATTTTTGTAGTGTAATCTATTTTCTAAATACACTGACTGGAATTAAAACAATGTAACCTAAATACCGTATTAGATACGTTGACGCACCATCTCAAAGAAACAGATAGAGCCTGCAATCGCAACGTTCAGGGATTCCTGCCCACCTGGTTGGGGAATAGTCACCGCTTCGGCATGTTGCAGGGCATAGTCAGATACGCCTTGACCTTCATTGCCCAGAATCCAGACGCAAGCTTTACGCAAGTCCTTGCTATACAGGCTGCTAGAACGATGTGAGCTGGTAACATATACCGGAATCTTGAATTGCGGTAAAAGGTCTTCTAGTGCAATATTTTCAAAAGTTTGCAAAGAAAAATGCGCCCCCATACCCGCACGTAATACCCGTGGTGACCAGAGAGATGCTGAACCCTTGGTACAAATGACCTGATCAATACCGGCAGCTGCTGCTGAACGTAGCAGGGTGCCAACATTGCCGGGATCCTGCACATTTTCAAGGATCAGGGTGTCAGCCGTAAAATCAAGTGCCTGGCTTGAGCTTGGAATATCGACAATCGCCATACAGGCAATCGAAGTGCCTAAGGTACTCAGGTCCTTATAAAGCGATTCACCAATGACAAAAACCACACCGGTATATTTGTTTAAAATAATGTCGAAATCAGGATGCGCTAAAGCATGTTCAGTCGTGAAGATTGAATTGATTTTCTTGTTTTCATGTAACCATGCAAGACACAGGTGCGTGCCTTCAAGCACAGTTTGTCCTTGTTTTTTTCGATAAGAATTCTGTTCAATTAAACCGCGTAAGTGTTTAATTTTAGGATTGTCTTTGGATTCAAGGAAGATAGTTGGCATAAGAAGAAAGTCCACGGCAGTCAATCAAGGATCAACTGCCGTTTAAAAATTAGTGATGGTAGCTGGTCACAAGCTCAACTTCATTTTTTGAGCCAATGATGACAGGAACACGTTGATGCAGATTTGTAGGTTCGATTTCAAGAATACGGACACGACCAGTCGTTGATGCACCGCCAGCCTGTTCCATCAGCATACTCATTGGATTGGCTTCATACATTAAACGTAAACGACCTGCTTTAGTTGGGTCTTTCAAGTCGTATGGGTACATGAAGATCCCGCTACGGCACAGAATACGGTGAATATCGCCGACCATACAAGCGACCCAGCGCATATTAAAATCTTTGGCACGAGGACCTGTTTTACCTGCCAGCAGTTCATCGATATAACGCTGTACAGGCGCTTCCCAGTGACGTTGGTTTGATGCATTGATTGCATATTCTTTAGTATCAGCAGCTACCTGAATCGCTTCAGAAGTCAACAGAAACTCTTGAGTTTCAGGATCGAAAGTGAAGAATACCACACCGGCACCCACAGTAAGTGCCATCATGGTTGATGGGCCATACAGCACATAACCAGCAGCAACCTGATTGACACCAGTCTGCATGAAGTCTTCTGCCTGAGTTACACTATTTTTTGCAGGAAGAATTGAAAAGATGGTACCCACACACATGTTGATATCAATATTGCTTGAACCATCAAGTGGATCGAACAATACTAGATATTGACCATTTTCCTGTGCTGAAGTGAATTCATCCAGTTCTTCAGATGCTAAACCGCCTACATGTGGATGTACTTTTAATGCATCAATCAGATAATCATTAGAAATCACGTCCAGTTTCTTTTGCTCTTCGCCTTGAACATTTTCATGCTGAGCACTACCTAATACACCCGCTAGAGCACCTTTTTGCAGGAGTTGGTCAATACGCTTGCAGGTATTTCCAATTGTTTCAATTACTTGTGCAAGTTCAGGTGTGAGGTTCCCGCTTTGTTGTTGTAGGAATTGGGATAAGGTGCGGTATGACATAAGGGAAAAACTCCAAGACTTATAATCGGGGAAAAAAGATCAAAACGATATACGGCTATATTTTAGAGGAGAACGTCCGAAAAGGACAATTAAACTGAATTATTTGTTGTGATTTTGCCCTTGCAACTCCTGTGGAAAGTGCTATGTTGAATCAAAGGAAAAAATGATCATAGGAGCACAGAGATGACAACATTAAAGTTTGATGCGACTCCAACGCCGAGCGAAGCGATTAATCTCGATGAAATTTCTGAAGACAAGATGAAAGAAGCGTGGAAGGATTACGAAGCAAAACCTGAATATAAAAAATTCAATAAACACGACATGATTGAATCCATGCAAACTGCAGAAGAAGGTGAAGGCAAAGAGTAATTTTATTCTTTGATCTTTCAAATATCCCTCTAATAAAAAAGCACTCGATTGAGTGCTTTTTTATGAATGATGTATTATTTAAATGATCACTTATTTTAGTAGTGGTGGAACAGCTTCGTAGTTGATTTCTACACGGCGGTTTTCTTTCCACGCACTTTCATCATGGCCAGGATTAACTGGCATTTCTTTACCATAGCTCACTGCTTCAAGTTGGCCTGCATTTACACCAGAAGTGATCAGGAAACTTTCTACTGCTTTGGCACGACGTTCACCAAGCGCCATGTTGTATTCACGTGTACCGCGTTCATCTGTATGACCTGTCAGAGCTACACGAGAATTGGCATTTGCCATCAGGAACTGGGCATGTGCTTGTAGAGTACGGATATCGTCATTGCTCAGTTCACTGCTGTCATAGTCAAAGTGAACTACACGTTTAGCCAAATAAGCCTTATTTTCCGCAGTTACACCTTTAGCAGATGCACCGGCCATGTTTTGAGCACTTAATGCTGCATCTTCACTTAGACCTTCAGTGCTTACAGTGGTAGTACCACTCGTATCCAGGTTGCCAGTTTGAACTTCAGCTGCTGGTTTACGGCTGGCACAACCAGTCATTACGACTGCGGCTGCAAGTAAAGGAAGTGCAAATAATTTTACTTTGTTCATTCTTCATCTCCATGAAGGTTGATTATGGGGTAAAGCATTTATAAATATTGAACTATTATTTTGGTGCCCAAGCAGGTTCGCGGACTTCACCTGTTTCACTTGGCAGATTCATGCGGAACCGGCCATCGAGAGACATGATGGATAACAATCCACGGTTACCTTCGCGAGTGGCATAGACCACCATCTGACCATTTGGCGAGAAGCTAGGTGATTCATCCAGGCTGGTTGGCGTCAGGATATTGGTCACACCTGAGCTAATATCCTGTACAGCCACTTTATAGTTACTGCCACTTGGACGATGAACCAATGCAAGTTTCTTACCATCTGCACTTAAGGTTGCACGGGCATTAAATGCGCCACGGAAAGTCAGACGTTTGGTACTTTCATTATTAAAATCATAGCGGTAAATCTGCGGAGAACCACCACGATCTGAAGTAAAGATAAATGATTTTCCATCCGGCGCATAACGTGCTTCTGTATCAATTGCGCTATCGTTAGTCATGCGTTTTAACTGACGTGTTTCCAGATTCATCTGATAGATTTCCGGGTTACCGTGCATAGACGCAGTGAACAGCATGCTCTTGCCATCTGGAGAGAAGCTTGGTGCACCGTTTAATCCACGGAAGCTGGCCAGCTTTTCACGTTGACCAGTCGCCAGATCCTGTACATAAATGGCCGGACGTTTGGTTTCAAAAGATACATATGCAATTTTTTTCGCGTCCGGTGTCCAGGCAGGTGACAGGATTGGATCACGCGAAGTCAAAATGGTCTTTGGCTGTTCACCATCCGTATCGGCAATCTGCAAGGTATAACGCTGCTCAGGCGTTGCCGGGTTACGTAAGACATAAGCAATACGGCCCGTGAAGTCTCCCGGAATACCGGTTAATGCCTGATAGATGGCATCACTGATCATATGGGCTGCCTGACGGGTACGTGAAGCAGGAACAGTCAGCAACTCATTCAGTAAGTATTGACGCTTTTCGACATCATAGAGTTGATACTGAATGCTATAAGAACCATCCGGATTGGTCTTGGATGAACCGGTCACCACATAGGGTACGCCTGCAGCTGCCCATGCTTCAGCATTTGGCGAATTTAATTGTGCTGTAGCAGGTAAATTCTTCGAGGCACTGGCAAATTTTCCAGAACGATTCAGGTCATTTTCCACCACCGGATAAATACTCTGATCCTGGCTAAAAGGCACAATGGCAATTTTAGGAGCAGCTTCAGGAGCTTTAGTAATTTCCAGATGCAGTTGAGCCTGAGACTGGGTCGCAGTGACCGCACCCAAAGTGGTCATGATTGCAAGGCAGAGTAGGTGTTTGCGTGTCTTTTCCATCATTCGTTATTTACTCAAATCAACGGAGTTATTTATAAGTGATTGGGCTACATCATCGCATGGATTTATGCGAAATAGACCACGAATTTATCATCAAACTGTTATATCACTATGGGGGTGATTATTATTTAATCTGTTTCAATTGAAGTTTAACTCAAAAAAACAGCCATAACACTTTTTCTTTATTATGGCTGTTTTTCATTAATGAGCTGTAAAGGTTGAAGTAAAACTTCGTGCTTCACGGCGTGCATCCGGATCTGAAGGCATTGGATAAGGTGCAGCAGCACGTACTGCCGCTTCTACACTGGCTTTCATATCTGGATCACTGGCACTTACCACCACAGAAACCACAGAACCACTATCGCTCAAAGTTACCCGAGCAGTCGCTTTCTGGCCTGAAGAACCCACAGGGGTATCCCATGCACGTCTGATTTTATTTTCGAAATCACGTTTTGCAGTAGAGGCAATTCGCTTAGATTCCGCTTTTTTCTGTGCAGCTTCTTCAGCAGCCTGTTTGGCTGCAGAGGCTTTGGCATCAGCTTCTGCTTTGGCTTTCGCATCTGCATCTGCTTTAGCCTTTGCCGCAGCCTCAGCTTTATGTTTAGCATCCGCCTCTGCTTTAGCTTTTGCAGCGGCATCAGCTTTATGCTTGGCATCAGCATCCGCTTTGGCCTTCGCAGCCGCATCGGCTTTACGTTTAGCTTCGGCCTCTGCTTTAGCTTTCGCCGCAGCGTCAGCTTTGTGCTTGGCATCTGCTTCCGCTTTAGCCTTCGCAGCCGCGTCAGCTTTACGTTTAGCTTCAGCCTCTGCTTTGGCTTTTGCCGCATCGGCTTTACGTTTAGCATCCGCCTCTGCTTTGGCTTTTGCAGCCGCATCCGCTTTACGTTTAGCTTCGGCATCTGCCTTGGCTTTTGCCGCAGCATCCGCTTTTGCCTTGGCTTGAGCCTCGGCTTTTTGCTTGGCGGCTAAATCAGCCTTTTTCTGTGCTTCAAGTTTGGCTTTTTGCGCAGCATCGGCTTTACGCTGTGCTTCTACTTCCGCCTTACGCGCTGCTTCAGCTTCGGCTTTAGATTTTTGTGCAGCCTCTGCTTTGGCTTTGGCAGCAGCCTGTTTTGCCTGTTCGGCGGCTTCAGCACGTTTTGCTGCTTCGGCTGCTTGCTGAGCGGCTTTGGCTTGAGCAAGCTCTGCCGCTTTGGCTTCTTGCTGAGCTTTTTGAATATCGATCTGTGGGGGTGCTGGTGCAGGCTGCGGTGCCGGAGGTGTCGGTGCAGCTGCCGTTGGAACCACAGGTGCAGGCTCTACACTCGGTTCAGCAGTTTGGGTAATTTCTTCTGCAATATTTTCATGTGCAGTTTCTTCAAACTCAGTTTCTTCACGAGTCACCGGCTTGAGGTCTTCAGGTTTAATTAAGACCGTTTTAATCTGTTTTGGCGGTTCAGGTGGCTTACTCATGCCCAGAAAAAGCAGGCCCACCAAAGCAACTGCATGGATTCCTAGCGTAAACCCAATCGCAATTGCTTTCTTCTGAAACGGTGGTTTCTGATAATTTTTCATACTTTATTCTAATGGCTTGGTCAGTAAACCCACTTGGGACAAACCGGCATCTTGCAGGCTTGACATCAAGGCCATCACATCGCCATAAGGGCGGGTGGTATGACCATTGATCACGACATTGAGGACCTTGTTTTCACTTTCCGCAGTGCTTTGCGCTTCTATCAAAGTCTGCGTCAAAGCCTCTAGGGTGACAGGACCTGTGGTCTGATTTTTATATTCCAGAAAATAAGTACCATCTTCTTTGAAAGTGACGATCGTAGGCGCATCTTTGGATTCGATTGGTAAGCCATTGGCTTGCGGCAAATCGACCTTGATGCCACTGGTAATCATTGGGGCAGTCACCATGAAAATGACCAGAAGTACCAGCATCACATCGATGTATGGCACCACATTCATGTCACTTTTCAGTGGTTTTTTAATACGCTCGAAGCGTCCTGAACGTTGAATGGCCATTAGTCATTGTCCTGCGTAGCGCCCACAGATTGACGTTGCAGCAGAGCCACCATTTCTTCAGCGAACAGAGCACGGTCAGAGTACAGTGCTTCACCTTTAGATGTGAAATGGTTAAAGGCTAAAACCGCAGGAATTGCAGCAAATAAACCAATCGCCGTTGCAATCAGGGCCTCTGCAATACCAGGTGCGACAGTGGCCAAAGTAACCTGATCGACATCTGCCAGACCAATAAAGGCATTCATGATGCCCCAGACGGTACCAAACAGACCGACATAAGGAGCGACTGAACCAATACTGGCCAGCGCACCCAAGCCTTGTTCCAGATGCCCCTGATCACGACTTAAACCTACACGCAGAATACGCTCAGTACCTTCAATTGACTGGGCAGTTGGAGCATGGCGTTTTTTAAGTTTAAGGAACTCGCCCAGACCCTGATAGAAGATATCTTCCAGACCAGTACGTTTGGAATTGAGCTGGGCATTGTTATAAAGCGTCTTGAGTTCGGCACCTGACCAGAAAATTTTCTGGAAATGATTGTCATCAGCCTGAGCCTTTTTATAGCTCATGGTTAACTTGGCAATCAGATACCAGCTGTACAACGAGGCTAACAGGAGAGAAAGCATCACCAGTTGTACGACAGGGCTTGCTTGTAAAATAAGATCTGAGACTTGAAGAGATGATTCTAACTGAGTTGCCATAGCTGTTACGTGTGCCAAATAATTTTTTTAGTCTTGTTCCAATTCTTTATGAATCAGTTCGCGGATTTCATCAGGAAGACGACGTGGTTTCATGTCTGCACTAATACATGCCAACTCGACCTCACCAGATGCAAGCATGATTTCACCACGATAAATATTTTGTTGCAATACAAAAGATGAAGCTTTAAGTGAAACGACACTTGCAGTGACGGTAATTAAGTCATCCATCATAATAGGACGCGAATATTTCACGTTAATTTTATGTACAACAAAATTGTAATCTTTTTGATGCCAGTAGTGGCTGATGCCTGATGCACGCAGCCATTCGGTACGTGTACGTTCCATAAAGCGAATATGATTGGCGTGATAGACAATGCCACCCGCATCTGTGTCTTCAATATAAACGCGGATATTGAATTCAAATTTATTCGCCATAATGCTTTTCCATTGGTTTTACATGCAGATTAATGCTGCTTTCTGCACCTAATTTTGAGCTTAGAATTTGCCAAAATCAGGCTACAAGTCAAGTGATATCAGGCTGGGCAGTTTAGCATACTGAC
>NZ_DFDO01000325.1:0-18982 GCF_002367915.1 Acinetobacter sp. UBA3025 | reverse complement strand
CCTGCTGAAGCGATTAGCTCGGACAGGGCATGCATTGTATTTTTATGGAAATAAAACACTCGCTCGGCCTTAGTCGGGACATGTAGGGCTTTTTGACGCTCTTTATCCTGAGTAGTCACTCCCACTGGGCATTGATTGGTATGACAACTTTGGGCTTGAATACAGCCGACTGCAAACATGAATCCGCGCGCTGAATTAACCCAATCAGCCCCAAGTGCCATGGTACTGGCGATATCAAAAGCACTGATAATTTTCCCACTTGCACCAATTTTAATCTTGTCTCTCAATCCTGCACCGACCAAGGTATTGTGCACAAACAAAAGACCTTCTCTTAAAGGAGTACCCATATAGTCAATCAATTCAATTGGTGCAGCACCGGTACCGCCCTCAGATCCATCTACCACAATAAAATCAGGATAAATTTTGGTATGTAGCATGGCTTTCACCATACTCATAAATTGCCAAGGTTGACCCAGACAAAGCTTGAATCCGACTGGCTTACCTTCAGAAAGCTCACGTAGTTGTTGAATGAAATTCATCATTTCAATCGGGGTTTTAAACGCCGGATGTCCAGAAGGTGAGACACAGTCATGTTCACGGCTAATCCCGCGAATCTGAGCAATTTCTTCTGAAATCTTGGCTTTAGGTAAAATCCCGCCATGTCCAGGCTTTGCACCTTGTGAGAGTTTGATTTCAATCATCTTCACTTGAGGAAGTTTGGCTTTTTCTGCAAATTTCACCGGATCAAACTGACCCTCTAAGGTCCGGCAACCAAAATAGCCGCTACCAATTTCCCAGACAATGTCACCGCCATGTTCCAGATGATAAGGGCTGATACTACCTTCACCGGTATCATGAAAGAATTTGCCTTTTTGCGCACCAAGATTTAAAGCCCGAACCGCATTGGCACTTAAACTCCCGAAACTCATGGCTGAGATATTCAAAATGGAAGCAGAATAAGGCTGGGTACATTGCTCATTGCCGATCAGAATACGAAAGGTTTCTGGATCGGCAGGTCTGCAAGGGGTGAGGGAATGGCTAATAAACTTATAGTTTTCTTCATAAACATTCATGATCGAGCCGAAGGGCTTATCTGAATTTTCATTTTTGGCACGCTGATACACCAGACTGCGCTGCATACGTGAAAATGGCAGGGCATCCCGATCCGCTTCGATAAAATACTGACGAATTTCGGGGCGGAATTCTTCAAAGATAAAGCGGAAGTGCCCCATAATCGGGTAATTTTTTAAGATAGAATGTCTGTTTTGCAAGACATCATATAGGCCTAGCAGGCTCAGCAGAATACTGACGATCCATAACGTATTCACTAAGGTTGCCGGCATAAAATAATAAATATAGCGCGGCTCATAACCGATATGAAAAATCGTAAAAATAACGGCGATGGTGATGCAGGCAAACCAGACCGAGTGCCGTGAAAAAAAAGTATTAAGTAATTTGTGTCGTACTAATTGCGCAGGGTTAGCCATTATGAAATTAAATCCCTATTTCCACTACCATAGCATTTAATAATGTGCAGAGCTGCCTGGCTTATACAAGCATAGAATTGTTTTTTAATTTTATAAACCTGCTGGAAGTCTTTTAATGATCGCCATATTTATCTTCTAGATAGATTATAAATTTTCCAAATAATCTTCTATAGAAAAATTGTGCAAAAGGCATGCATTCTTTTTATTTCAAAAACAGGCTTAAGCGCTCTATAGTGATTTTTATCCCCATAACAGGAGTGTAAATTATGACAAAAAAATCGATCCGTTTTAATAATGCAGAGCTGGCTTGCTCATGTTGCCGGACTCTTTAATTGCTAATGTGACACATCCGGTCTGTTTTCTGGGGCAAGAGGAAAGCAGACCGGCTCAGTAACAGACCACCAGAACAATAAGAAAAATAAAATGATAAATTGATCAGGTCCCCAAAATGGGGACTTTTTTATTCTTTGGAAGAAGCTGAATCGGTTTCCTCTACTTGGTAAACAGCATCTGCCACTATTTTTGGTTCAATGTGCTTGATTTTATTGCCAAAACTGCGCAACCACCAGACCAGTTGTGAGGTAAAAGGCACAGTTGCGCTAATCAGGGTTATGCCATTTTCAATTTTTTCAATTTTTTGATCTTTGCTGAGCTGACTTTCTTCAAAATAGTGCGCATCAGATTCAGGCATGCTCAGTTGAAGCAATACATTTTCTGTTGGCTGATTAAAGTCGACCCGGAATCCTAAAGCGCCAGATTCAATATATTCATCAATATCAAAATTTACCGGGTGTAGGGCACGAGAATTCAGCACTACAGCTGATTTAAAACGGTGCAGGGCAAAGGTTTGAATATCCGATTTATCATGACGGGTACAGACCAGATAGATAATTGAACCTTTTTGTACTAATGCCAGCGGATTTAAAATATAGGTTTTCTCTTCGCCATTATGACCACGACCCTGATAAACACATTCCAGCTGTTTGTCCTGTAACAGGCCTTCGTAAATCGCCTGTTGGGCCGTTTTATCAACGACAGGCGGAATAAGCGGTTGGGTAGCTGGCACGATTCTGACCCGGTTAATCCATTGTCGTACGTTATTTTGTGAAGACAGGCTGCGTCGAGCCAGATCAAACCAGGGATTCATTTCTTCAATCAGACTAGGTGGCAGCAAATGTTTCAGATGTTCTTCCACCATCATAAAGGTCACCGCTTGCGAACTGGTCATATGCGGCAAGCTTTGAATCGGGGCATCTGAACGCCAGCGCCAGCCCTGGGGCGTGGTTTTACTGCTCTCAATCGGGAAACGCTGGGCAATCTGGTTCAGATCACGCTGAATGGTACGCAAACTGATCTCGATCCCTTCACGATTCAGGATTTCCTGGAGTTCACGGGTTCCCATCCATTTGCCGGTAGAAAGACGCGACAAGATTTGCCATTGGCGGTAAAGGCTATTGGAGGTTTCTTTTTCTTGTGCTGACATAATGTATTTTTACTGGCAATCAGTGGAAACAAATTAAATATGAGCTTACCACAATAAGAAATCTGGATTTTTTTCGCAAGTTATTCTGCGCAACAATTGTCCTGCAATCCGTAAACATCTTGGTGAAAAATGATATTGAGTGAATAGGCACTTTGCTGGGTTAATACAGACTTCGAAACGGATGTCATGGCATGGATATTGCTCTGATTTTATTATAATAGATTACAATGACGAGGTTTGTATGCTAAAAGAAAGCCAGGATACAAATACTATTACAACAGTAGAAAATCATACTGCAGCAGATTTAAGCAAAAATTTTACAGATACTACAGCACTCAATATTTCAATTAAGCACAGTTCGCATTTTTTATATCAAGAGATTTCTTCGAAATTTTTCAATGAAATGCGTGATCATCAGGTAATAAACAGTCAGGCAGGTCAACGACTTGAAGAATGGCTGTCACAGCATACCCTGGATGAGCTGAATCAGCTAAATGAAGTAGCAAAAGAACATTTTCTCTATGACGGTATTACGTTTACCGTATACGGCGATGAGCAAGGCACTGAGCGGACTATTCCTTTTGATGTAATTCCCCGGGTGATTGCGCGTAAACAGTGGAATATGGTGGCACTCGGTTCAGCACAGCGCGTTCGAGCCTTAAACCTGTTTCTACATGATATTTATCATCAGCAGGATATTCTCAAAGCCAATATTGTCCCTGAACTTCAGGTGCTGACTCATGAAGCGTATCAGCCGCATATGTACCAGCATCATTTGAAAGGCAGCATTTATAGCCAGATTAGCGGGATTGATATTATCCGGGATTTCAAAGGCGAATTTTACGTACTGGAAGATAACCTGAGAACGCCGTCTGGTGTGTCTTATATGCTGGAATGCCGCAAGATCAGCCAGAAGTTAATGCCTAAAGTGTTTGAGCAATCCAATATTGCCGGTATTGAACAATATCCAAAACTCTTAAAAGAAATTCTGGCGGAAAATGCTTATACCAATAATCCTTTTATTGTGGTTTTAACTCCGGGTCGTTTCAATAGTGCCTACTATGAACACGCTTGTCTTGCAAGGGAGATGGACGTGCCTTTAGTGACATCACGTGATCTTTTTGTTGAGAACTCTAAGGTTTATGTAAAAACGATACGTGGGCGTCAACAGGTTGATGTTATTTATAGAAGGGTCGACGACGCCTATCTTGATCCACTGTGCTTTAAACCAGACAGTACTTTGGGTGTTCCGGGCTTAATGTCCGCATATTTGCAGCATAATGTTGTAATCGCAAATGCACCGGGTACAGGTGTGGCAGATGATAAATCGATTTATCCTTATGTCGATAAAATGATTCATTTTTATTTAGGTGAAAAACCGATTTTAAATAATGTTCCAACCTACCAATGTCGTAATCCGGAAGATCTGGACTATGTGTTGGCAAATTTGGATCAGCTGGTCGTCAAGGAAGCACAAGGTTCTGGCGGTTACGGCATGCTGATTGGGCCACAAGCCTCTCAACAGCATATTGATATTTTCAGAGATAAGATTTTAGCTGCGCCGCATTTATATATTGCGCAGCCAACTTTGGATTTGTCGGTCAGTCCGACTTTAAGCAATTTTGGTATTGCTGAACGACATATTGATCTGCGTCCTTTTGTCTTGAGCTCACCTTACCGCACTGAAATTGTGCCAGGTGGTCTGACCCGGGTAGCCATGCAGGCAGGCTCACTGGTGGTCAACTCATCACAAGGTGGCGGGATCAAAGATACTTGGGTAGTCGACAACTTACATTCATAACATTCCAAAGAAGGATAACGTCATGGTTTTATTAAATACCAATGCGCAACATATTTTTTGGTTAGGCCGTTATTTATCTCGTACCCAGTTTTTATGTTCGCATTTTCCATTTTTAGATGATGAAGCCGCTGTGGCTTATGCACATGCTTTCTGTTTGCCTGCGTTTGATGCCAGTTCATTAAATGAGCTGGTTCTGGATAGTACACAGCCGACTTCATTTACCCAACAGTTTCAGGTGGCAAAAGACAATATTCAGGAATTACGCGGTGTATTGTCTGGCGAAGCCTATTCCGAACTACTGAAACTGATTAAAACTGCGGATCAGAATGCCGGTTATATCTGTGATGTCGTGACAGATTGTGCCGAAATTCTGGAAGCAGAATCATCAGATGTATTTCTATTTTTCAGTCTGGGCCAATGTCTGGAACAGCTTGATCAGCAGTTACGTCTCGGTGAAGATACGACCCGTACCTTATGTAAAATCGATTATATTGTGGATACACTCTGTGAGATTGGCTGGGGCAGTGTAAAGCAATACTGGACACAGTTACGTGCCGCACCTGATCTGAAGCAGTTTTACCAGTTTAGTGATCATATTCATCGCTTGTTCGAGGCTGATGTATGAAATTGATGGTGAATCACCAGACGCAATATACGTACACAGCCGAGGTGAGGAACAGTATTCAGTACATCAAAATGATGCCGTCAACCAATGAACACCAGAAAGTGCATTATTGGGATGTCAGTGTACCGGGTCAGAAAGTGATTCGGCATGATGCCTTTAAAAATCTCTGGATGACCAGTACACAACGTGAATCCTATCATAGCCTGATGATCATGGCACAAGGCATCGTTGAGCTAAATCTCGCGCATGAGCAGGGCTTGAATGATTCCTTAAATACCTATCTGTTTTTACAGCCGACTGAAACCACAAAATGTAATGCAGAGATGAAGGATTTTGCAGAGCGGCATGTTCCAGCATTAACTCGTAAACATTTAATCGACTTGGCCCAAGCCGTACTCGAACACGTTCCTTATATATCAAATAGTACTACGGTACAGGGTTCTGCGATTGATGCCTTTGAAGCATGTCAGGGCGTCTGTCAGGATCACAGTCATATTTTTATCGCCATGTGTAAACATTTAGGTTTACCATCACGTTATATTTCAGGTTATCTTTATGCACAGAATGCCTCACATCTGGCGAGTCACGCTTGGGCTGAGGTATTTATTGAACAGGCATGGTACTGTTTTGATGTGAGTAATCTGTTATTTACGCCAAGTGCGCATGTCTATGTTGCGGTGGGACGCGACTATTGGGATGTTGCACCGGTTCGTGGTGTAAGAGAAGAGGGCGGTGTGGAATCCATGTATTCCATCGTCCAGGTACTAGGATGTTAATTCATTAATAAGGACAAAAAATGACGTATTGTTGTGCCCTTCGTTTAGAGCAAGGTATGCTATTTATCAGTGATACACGCACCAATGCCGGTGTGGATCACATTTCGGTATTTCGAAAATTATATACCTTTGGGGCAGATGGGGAGCGCGTTATCGTACTACAGGCCTCCGGAAACCTGGCAACAACACAGGCAGTAATCGGACATATCAGAAATCAGCTGGAACTCAGACAGGAACCGAATATCCTGAGTTTACCCACCATGTTTGATGTTGCGGAACTGGTGGGCAATACGCTCAAAAAAGTAATTGCCAATGTGACTGATGATAGTTTAGAACAAAGTACTTACTATTGTAATTTCTTGGTCGGCGGCCAGATTAAAAATCAGGAACTGCAGCTCTATCATATCTACCCGCAAGGCAATTTTATTTGCGCGACACGAGATACGCCATATTTCCAGATTGGTGAAAGTAAATACGGTAAGCCGATTCTGGATCGTGCCCTGACCTATGATATGCCACTCGATGAGGCATTACGTTGTTCTTTGATTTCTTTTGCTTCTACCTTACGTTCAAATGTATCTGTCGGTATGCCGCTAGATGTACTCGTCTATAAAAAAGACAGCTTGATGATGCCGAAAGGGAAACGTATTGCTGAAGACGATGAGTATTTTACGGATATTAGCCGGCAATGGTCAGAAACTTTAAAGAAAGGCTTGGCGGAATTACCCACACCATCGAATGACTATTTCTTATAAGATTTATAGAAATAAAAATAAGTATTTCTTATAAAAATTAGTAAAAATTGACTGCTTAGTGTACAGTGCTAACTTCTATACGATATTGCATAGATAAGGATAGAGGTTAGCCGTTTGTACCAATTTTGTTATGCCAGTGAAAGTACCTCGTCCAAAGCCGACTTACTTCAAGATTTAACGGATATCCTTAAAGAAGCACGTGATTTTAATCATCCTAATCAAATAACAGGGGTGCTTTATTTTGCTGATGGACATTTTTTCCAGTGCTTGGAAGGTGAATGTCTGGTTTTAAAAGCTTTACTGACAGAGAGACTATCTAAAGATTCACGCCATAAAAATATTAAACTATTTGAAACTAAAGAGATTGAGCAGCGTACTTTTGGCGACTGGTCGATGAAATACATTTCTAAACGCAGTTCCATTCAACAATTCTGCCAAGAGATGGGGCTTGAAGTTTTTACGCCTAATGATTTTAACCAAGAACAAGTAGATGCTTTATTACTTGAACTGTCATTAATCGAAAATGAAGAACAAAAATTAGCTTAAATACTGACCGTATAAAAAAGCCCAATTTATATTGGGCTTTTTTATTTCTGGCTAGTTTTTCTTTAAACCAGTTTGCGTACCGGGCGGGCAGACATACGGCAAAGCAATTCATAACCAATGGTGCCATTGGCCTCAGCCACATCATCGACCAGACGGGATTTGCCCCATAGTTCGACTTCAGTACCCAATTCCAGATTTAGGTTAGTCGCATCAATGGCAATCATATCCATTGCGACACGGCCAATCACACGGGTTTGCTGGCCATGAATTACAACATAGTTCTGTTTCGGGAAAGCTCGTGGATAGCCGTCACCATAACCGATAGAAACAATGGCCAAGGTCATGTCTTTGTCAGCAGTAAAAGTTGAACCATAACCGACATGTTCACCAGGTTTGATATTATTCAATGCAATCACTTCAGCGGTAAAAGTCATGACTGGTTTTAGATCTAGATCATGTACAGTCTTGTCTGCAAATGGAGTCGCGCCGTAGAGCATGATGCCCGGACGAACAAAGTCAAAATGCAATTCTGGATATTTATAGATCGCAGCTGAGTTACAGCAAGAACCCATTAAAGGTGCGCAGTCATTCTTCACTTCCAAGAACTGCTGGATTTGCTGTTCATTGAGAGGATGTTCCGCATCAGCATTGGCAAAGTGCATCGCCAGCACGCAGGTAAAACCTTCTGCTTTTAATTGATTGATCACATTTTTAATCACATCAATTTTAAAACCAAGACGGTTCATACCGCTGTTGAGTTTTACCCAAACTTTTAGGCCTTTCGCAATATAGGCTTCTTTATTTGCCAGTAACCAGTCCAGTTGTGGCTGATGATGCACAATGACTTCAATATTCTGATCGATCACAACCTGCATTTCATCTGCAGAGAAAATGCCTTCGATTAGGGTAATGGGTTGCTGGTAGCCGAGTTCACGAATTTCCAGCGCTTCTTCCAGACAGGCGACACCAAAGGCATCACTATCTTTTAAGGCTGCTAAGCAGTCTTTAACTCCATGTCCGTAAGCATTGGCTTTGACCATGCTGACGATTTTAGCGGTTGGGGCAAGTTGTTTGACACGGTTTAAATTATATTGCAGTGCTTCACTGTCAATATAAACTGTAGCTTGGCGCACCCTAGATACTCCTGCGGGATGATAAAAATAATATCGTGTGGAACACACAAAAGAGGGAGAGAAATAACAGGATTGTGAAAACAAAAGCGGTCATTTCAAAATTGCAAATATTGTAGACCTATCTACCATAAATGGACATGCTCATTTATATAATTTCATGCAAAGCAAGCATTCTAAATAAAAAAGAGACCATTTCGGCCTCTTTTCTACACTCAGATCAAACTTGAATACTTACTCTTCATCATCATACTGGGCATAGAACTCAGGAGAGAGATTACTGAAACGGGTATATTGACCTTCAAATGCCAGACGTACGGTACCAATTGGACCATTACGCTGTTTACCGATAATAATCTCGGCAGTGCCGGCTTCTTTCGATTCCTTGTTATAAACCTCGTCACGGTAAATAAACATGATCAAGTCGGCATCCTGTTCGATCGCACCAGATTCACGAAGGTCAGACATCACTGGGCGTTTGTTGGGACGGTTTTCTAGAGAACGGTTCAACTGTGATAAGGCAATCACAGGGCAATGCATCTCTTTAGCCAAGGCTTTTAAGCTCCGGGAAATTTCCGAGATCTCACCAACACGGTTATCACCCATCCCAGGTACTTTCATCAATTGAAGGTAATCGACCATGATACAACCAAGCTTACCGCCATGCATTTTGGCAATACGACGCGCACGCGCACGAACCTCAGTTGGTGGAAGTGCAGAGGAGTCATCGATATAAAGATGCTTTTCCTGTAAATGCACAATGGTACTGGTCACTTTTGACCATTCATCACTGTCCATCTTACCGGCACGTAAATGCCCTTGATGCACGCGGCCGAAAGAGGAAATCAAACGCATCGCGATTGAATCCGCTGGCATCTCCATCGAATAGACCAGTGCAGGGAGGTTGTTGTTAAACAGCACACTTTCGACCAGGTTCATGGCAAAGGTGGTTTTACCCATAGAAGGACGGGCTGCAACAATAATCAAATCGCCGGCCTGCATACCGGAGGTTTTGTTGTCCAGTTCCACAAAACCGGTGGTTAGACCAGTAATTGAACCTTCAAGCTGAGATAGTTCATTTAATTTATCAAATACATCAGCTACAACGGTATTAATTGCTTTTGGGCCTTGAGCCTTGGCATTGTTGTTATGTTGTTCGGCAATCGAGAAAATATTAGTTTCAGCCAGATCCAGAATTTCACTCACCGGACGGCCTTTAGTGTCATAGGCATTCTGTAAAATTTCAGAGCTGACCTTGATCATGCTACGTAAAGTAGAGAACTCTTTAATTTTTCCGGCATAGGTTTCCAGGTTATAGAAACTTGACGGCGAGTCAGCCATTAGCTGCATCAAATATTCTTCACCACCGACCGCATCGAGTAAGTTCTGCTTGATCAGCCAGTCATGAACCAGTACTGCATCATAAGGCGAGTTTTCTTTAGAAAGCTGTTCAATGGCACGGAAGATATATTTATGCCGGGTCGCATAAAAATCATTTTCGGTAAGTACATCGCCGACTTGTTCAAAAGATTCAGCCACAGTCATAAGGGCAGCAAGTACAGCCTGTTCAATCGCTAAATTGTGCGGGGGAGTACGGAACTCCTTAAGTTCCGTATCAGCAACAATTTCTGGTTTAGCGGTAGGTGCCTTTTTGCTGGCATTCGCCTGTGACATATAAATCCCTGATTTTAAATACAATGGTTAAATATTGTCGGAGATGAATAAGGTTTATTCACTACGAGATGAAATGATACGCGGTCTGATCCAAAATGCGAAGTGCAATTTTTTGTGAACGCGAAGAATAAATTGAATTTTCTACTGTTGAGCAGATTATATTTTTTAGAGATAAAAAAAGAGCATGCCAAAGCATGCCCTTTTTTCGGTGAGAAATTACTCAGCTACGATAGTAACCAGAACTTCTGCAGCAACATCATGATGCAATTGGATTGCGATGTTGAATTCACCAGTGTTGCGAAGTGCGCCATTTGGAAGACGAACTTCAGCACGGTCAACTGTAAGACCAGCATTTGTCAACGCGTCAGCGATGTCACGAGTACCGATTGAACCGAACAGTTTACCTTCATCACCAGCTTTCGCAGTGATTACGATGTTTACTTCGTTCAATTGGTCAGCACGTGCTTGAGCAGCAGCTAATACTTCAGCTTCTTGTTTCTCAAGTTCAGCACGACGAGCTTCAAAAGCAGCAGTGTTAGCTTCAGTAGCTGCAACTGCTTTACCTTGAGGGATCAAGTAGTTACGGCCGTAACCAGCTTTAACTGAAACTTTATCACCAAGTTTACCAAGGTTTTTAATGCGTTGTAATAAGATAATATCCACAGCTCAACCTCACTTATGATTGTCAGTGTAAGGGATCAAAGACAAGTAGCGAGCTTGTTTGATAGCAAGTGCTAGCTGACGTTGGTAACGAGCTTTAGTACCTGTAATACGGCTAGGAACAATCTTGCCGTTTTCAGTGATGTACTGTTTTAAAGTGTCGATATCTTTGTAGTCGATGTACGTAACGTTCTCAGCTGTAAAGCGGCAGAACTTGCGACGACGGTAAAAACGTGCCATGTTAGGTTCTCCTTATGCTTCAGCAGAGTCTTGAGCTTGTTGTGCTTCTTCACGTTGAGCTTTACGCGCACGTTTTTCTTCAGCACTCTTAGCCAATAGTGACTCTTCAGTGATAGCGTTTTCACGACGGATGATAAGGCTACGAATGATTGCATCGTTATAACGGAACAATTCTTCTAGCTCATCAAGAGTAGTTTGACCACACTCAACATTCATCAGAATGTAGTGAGCTTTGTGGATCTTGTTGATTGGGTAAGCCAATTGACGACGGCCCCAGTCTTCAAGACGGTGGATTTGACCTTCAGCTTCTTTGATGTGAGTCAGGTAACGTTCTACCATACCCACAACTTGATCGCTTTGGTCTGGATGTACCAATAGTACGATTTCGTAGTGACGCATTGTCAGCTCCTTACGGTTTAAACAGCCCCAATTTAAGTGAAATTGAAGCAAGGAGTCACAACCTTGGTTGTGTCGCATAATATGCGAAGTGTGAAGTTTAGTGGTTTTGGGGCTGAAATACAAGCAAATCTTGCCAGATGATGAATGTTTGAGCACGTATGGAAACAAATAAAAAATTTACAAGAGTTAAGTTTCTAAAGGAAACAAAGTTACTTTAAGTAAGCTCGGAAGGGATTATGTATTTAGTAGAAGAAATAAAAAAGATAGAGTAAAACTCTATCTTCTTAAAAAAATATGATTGGATTCTGCGGGGCGGTAGAAGTAAAACTGAAAATAATACTGATCACGGTAATTAGTTTGACCGAGAACATGAAATACTGTTTTGCCCATGCCTGATTATCTTCAGCTTTAAAGCCCTGAATACTGAGATAGATCCAGTAAAGCGTCATCAGATTTAATACCACCAGATAGATCCAGTTTGCATAACCATAAACAAATAAAGCATTCATGGTAATTCCGAACAATATCAAGTAGATCAAAGATTCGATCTTGGTACGTCGAATTGAACGGGCGACAGGCAGAATTGGAATGCCTGCATTTTTGTAATCTTCAAAACGATAGACTGCAATTCCCCATGAATGGGGCATTTGCCAGAGTGCATACCCTAGAAAAATTAAAAGGGCACCCAGGTCAAACTGGCTTGCAACTGCGGTATAACCGATCACAGGCGGTGCTGCACCAGAAATACTGCCTACCAGTGTTTGGTGAATAGTTGTTCGTTTTGTCCATAAGCTGTAAAAACCAACGTATACGACAAAACCAATAACTGCGAATAGGAAAGCGTATGCATTTACCCAGAACCATAAAATGCCAAAACCGATCACACCTAGTACAAAAGCAAAGGTGAGAGCAACAGGTACAGAAATAGTTTTTTTGACAAGTGCGCGATTTTGCGTGCGCTGCATTTTTTGGTCGATGTCCTGATCAATAACGTTATTGACCACGCATCCTGATGCCACTACGAGAGTAGTACCAATAAGAGTAAGAAGCAGGAGAAGGAAATCTACAGAACCTTGAGTGGCTACGAAGTAGCCACCCAAAGTGGTAACAAAGTTACCGAAGAGAATTCCTGGCTTAGTCAGGAATAAATACTTTTTCAGCATGACAACCAGTTTAGATCATCATGTTGTAGTGTAGGTAGTTCATGATCCATACAGAACCCACTAAAAGAATAGCGATGGTTAAGATGGTATACACAAATGCAATTACGTTCCAGCGTTGCTCTGAAGAAGAGTTCATGTGCAAGAAGTAAATTAATTGCACAAGAATCTGAGCGACTGCAGTAATTGCAATAGCAGTAATCAAGATACCGCGGCTAAAACCACCTGCCATGACCATACCGAATGGAATTACAGTAAGGACAACAGACAGGATGAAGCCAACAGTATATTGCTTCATGTTACCGTGTGATTCGCCAGCAGCGTTATGATCATGACTCATTATAGAACTCCCATCAAGTAAACTACGCTGAATACACAGATCCATACGATGTCAAGGAAGTGCCAGAACAAGCTTAGGCACGCAAGACGACGAGTGTTAGGTAGAGTCAAACCATATTTCTTGATTTGAATCATTAACACGATCATCCATACCAAACCTGAAGTCACGTGGATACCGTGCGTACCTACCAGCGTAAAGAACGAAGACAGGAACGCAGAAGTGCTAGGGCCATGACCAGCATGAACTAAATGATTGAACTCATAAAGTTCCATACCGATGAAGGCAGCACCGAATAACCAAGTGATCGCTAACCAGGTAAGAACCTGACCAACGTTTTTCTTGTAGGCAGCTAGAACGGCAAAACCAAAAGTTACGGAAGAGATCAAAAGGGCAAACGTTTCAGTTAAAACGAAGCCTAATGAATCACCAAACAGATCACGCGCGCTTGGAGTGCCTAATGGAACGTGGCTACTTAAAACAGCGAATGCAATGAAGAGTGTACCGAAAAGGATAAGGTCACTCATCAAGTAAGTCCAGAAACCAAAGACAGTGATGTCAGTATCATCGTGATGATGATGCTCATCGTGTCCGTGGTTATCGTGATGAAGTACTTCAGCCATGGTCTTAGTCCTTCTTCAAGTGTTTTTCAAGGATCGCATAACGTTCACCTTCAATACGCTCAACTTCAGCAGCAGGAACATAGTAATCCACTTTCTTGGTGAAAGAAGACACGATGAAGCTGATGATAGCTGCTACGAAAGTAACCGCTACTAACCACCAGATGTGCCAGATTAACGCGAAGCCCATAACAGTAATGAACATTGCGATAATGAAACCAGCAGCACGGTTAGTCGGCATATGGATATCTTCGTACTTCGTAGGTTTTGCATAAGCAACACCGTTTTCTTTCTCGATCCAGAAAGTATCAATACCATTGATCTTTGGAAGATGGGCAAAGTTATAGAACGGAGCAGGAGAAGATGTAGCCCATTCAAGCGTACGACCATCCCATGGATCGCCAGTCAAATCTAGACGTTGATCGCGTTGTAGGAAACCAACAACGATTTGCATGATGAAACATACAATACCAAGTGCTACAAGAACTGCACCGAACATTGCGATGTTTACATACGGATCCCAGTCTGGGTTATCAAATGTATTCAGACGACGAGTCATACCCATGAAACCAAGGATATAAAGTGGCATGAATGCAAAGTAGAAACCGAAGAACCAGAACCAGAATGCTGCTTTACCCCAAGTCTCATTCAGTCTCCAACCAAACATTTTCGGCCAGTAGAAGATGATACCCGCGAACATCGCGAATACTACACCACCAATAATTACGTTATGGAAGTGAGCGATCAGGAATAAAGAGTTATGTACCAGGAAGTCCGCTGGTGGAACTGCCATCAATACACCTGTTAAACCACCGATACCAAAAGTCACAAGGAAGCCAAGTGTCCATAGCATTGGGGTAGTGTAAACGATACGACCCTTGTACATGGTGAACAACCAAGAGAAGATTTTCACACCAGTAGGAATCGCAATAATCATGGTCATGATACCGAAGAACGCGTTAACGTTGGCACCTGCACCCATGGTAAAGAAGTGGTGAACCCATACAACGAATGACAATACTGTAATTGCAACTGTTGCATACACCATTGATTTATAACCGAACAATGCTTTACGAGCGAAAGTCGATACAACTTCAGAGTAAATACCAAATGCTGGCAATACCAGAATGTATACTTCTGGGTGACCCCAAGTCCAAATCAAGTTCACATAAAGCATTGGACTACCGCCTAGCTCGTTTGTGAAGAAGTGGAAGCCGAAGTAACGGTCAAGAGACAGCATTGCAATAGTAGCAGTCAACACTGGGAATGCTGCGATAATCAATACTGCTGTACATAAAGATGTCCAGGTAAAGATTGGCATTTCCATCAGTTTCATGCCAGGCGCACGCATTTTGATGATGGTAACGAAGAAGTTAACACCCGTTAATAGCGTACCCAGACCTGAAATCTGCAGTGCCCAGATGTAGTAATCCACACCGACGCCAGGAGAGTATTCAATCGCAAGTGAAGCCATCATCAGACCCGCAGCACCAGCGAACAGCCAGAAACTTAGAGAGTTCAATAATGGGAATGCAACGTCACGTGCACCGATTTGAAGCGGTACAGAGATGTTCATTAAACCAACAACAAGACCCATTGCCACGAAGAAGATCATGATCACACCGTGTGCGGTGAAGATCTGGTCATAGTGTTCTGGGTGCAAGTAGCCTTCGCCGCCACCTTTTGCAAGGAACTGCTGAAGACGCATCATGATCGCATCGGCGAAACCACGTACCAGCATGATCACTGATACAAAGATATACATGATACCAATTTTTTTATGGTCTACAGATGTGAACCATTCGTTCCACAGGTAGCCCCATTTTTTGAAGTAGGTAATACCTGCAACAACTGCGATACCACCTAAGATCATCATTGCAACAGTTACCAGTACGATTGGATCGTACGGAATTGCATCTGGACCTAACTTACCTAAGAAGCTCATGAATTATTCTCCTTGAGAAGCAGTCGCATGTTCAACATCTACATGTGCTTCAGAAGCAGCTGCTTCCTGGTGAGCAACAGAAGACGCTGAGTGATCAGCACCGTGATAGTTACTCATGTAGTTATTGATCACAGATTCAAACAAACCTTGCTCAACAGAAGAGTAGTAAGTCACTGGATGTGGCTTAGTTGGGTAAGGCTTCATTGCTTCAGCAGCAGCCTTCTCTTCAGGAGTCGTAGCTTTTGCAATAATCGCTTCGATTTGGTGTTTACCACGGTTACCGTCACGCAAGCTTGCAAATTCAGCTTGGTCTAAAACAGTTTTTTGAACTGCTTCTGGATTTACTGAAGTACCGTTACCTGCTTTAACTGCAGCTACCCATTCAGCAAACTGAGCATCAGTCACAGCATGTGCACGGAAGCGCATTTGTGAGAAGCCATAGCCTGAATAGTTAGAAGAGAAACCGCGGTAGCCTTCAGCTGGGCTAGTTTCGTCTGCCATTAAGTTCAGGTGAGTTTGCATACCCGCCATTGCATAGATCTGACCACTTAACGCAGGGATGAAGAATGAGTTCATCGTGAAGTTAGAAGTCAAACGAAGACTTACCGGAGTTTTCTCTGGGAAGCGAATTTCGTTTACAGTCGCAATGTTTTGTTCTGGGTAGATGAAGATCCATTTGAACTGTTCAGCAATAACCTGAACTGTTAATGGTGCTTTATCTGCCTCAAGTGGGCGGTATGGGTCGTACTTGTGGGAACCCCACCAAGTTAACCAAGCTAAAATACCAATAATAATGACAGGGATACCCCAAACTACAATTTCAATCGCAGTAGAGTGTGCCCATGTAGGTTTATAGTCTGCGTCTTTATTCGATGCGCGATATTTCCAACCGAACCATAATGCCATGATAATTGATGGAATTACCACCAATAGCATTAAGTAAATCGCAGTCACCATCAGGCTACTTTGGCCTTCAGCAACTGGACCTTTAGAGTTCAGAAGTACTAGATCACCACCACACCCTGTTAAAAGTGCAGCCATCGTTGATAAAGACAATACAGCTAAAATCGTTTGTCTCATTTTACAACCTCGGTGAAGAGTCCCATTCCCTAATTTAATATGGGATAGCGATTAAAGTGTCGCATGATAAAAGAGGCCGTTTTTTTACAAAACACCCTTCTAATCATAATACACCGCTACGTTGTAGGGCATTATGCCTGATATTGCCAAACTAAGCTATATATATAGGTGCTTTAAATGACTGTAATAAAAACCGATTTTGTTGGTCGGGTTTCAAGAATATTTATAGGAATTTTATTGTAATTTCAAAGTTATGTAGGAAAATGGGATGCCAAAACATCCCATTTTATGGCAGAACTAATTATTGTTTAACGACTTGGGTTTTTGCCAGTTTATCGTGCACGGTTTGACGTTTTTGCCCTAAACCGAACGCCCAGTCAATGATTGTGCTGAGTGGCATGAAGATAATATTCAGGAAAATAAAGAATACACTGCGAATAGTGAAGGCGCGCATCAAGCTGGTTTTTTCACCAGTCTCGGCATCTACGATCTTAATTTTAGTCAGTTTTTTACCGATACTTTGACCCGATTTGGCAATCAGAAAGGCCTGAATAGCGAGCATGATCACTAGGTAAATTGCAGTCGCAATCCATGCCTGTTGTGAAAACATGTCAAACATCTGAGTTTGTAGTTGCTGTGCCAGAGCAGGGTCAGCGTCACTACTTAACATCACATTCATAAACTCCTGGTTCAGTTGTGCAAACTGGGTTTCCTGTTCAGGAGTAAAAAATACGGTCAAAATAAACGTCGCAGGCAGCCATAAAAGCAGATCCACAATCTTGGCTAAAATACGGCTTGGAATACTCGCCAGTTCTTTTTTTGCTGCAACATTTTGAGAACTGCGGGCACGAAGATGGTCTGTACTTGACTCATTTGTGTTCTGTGGAGCCTGATAGACTGGTGTCGCTGGCGTTTCTGGTGCTACATAGCCTTCAGGCTGATAGATCAGTTTCCCTTGGGTGAGTTCACCTAAAGCTTTCCATTCGGTCATACCTTGATGCCAAGCCAAATCAGTCAGAAGTACTTGTTGGTTGGCAAGCATCTGATTTAATTGCTCGAGCGTATATGGGCCAGCTTGTTGATTATTTCGTGCCAAGTAAATCTGCATATAAACTGAATCTCAAAAATATAAATTTAGACAAAAATTGAACTAGGAGTTTAAGTATTTTCAGGCTGAAAACAAATAAAAGAATATAAGTGTAATATATGGATAAGTTTAGGATTTTCAAGAATGTTCATCACCAAATTCCTCCATAATTGAGACAGTGTAGCAAGGATTGATGATTTTGCTATCAAGATGTGAAAATTCACTTAAATTTAATTATGCAATTTTTTCTCATGCTGTTTGTTGGTATTTGTTTGTCATTACACTAAGAAGCTTATGCTTATATAAATGATTTGATTTCAGCTAAATCAAAAACATATGATTAATCACTTAACTATAAATGTGATTAAGACAATATTTGAGGCAATATTGAGAACATAAAAAAAAGACCCTATGAAAGGGTCTTTTTTATAGAGCGAATTAAGCCTTTTGAGCTTTCTCTTCAGATAGGAAGAACCAGGTATCCAATACTGAGTCTGGGTTAAGAGATACAGATTCAATACCTTGTTCCATCAGCCATTGTGCAAGATCCGGGTGGTCAGAAGGACCTTGGCCACAGATACCTACATATTTACCTGCTTTACGGCAAGCATGGATGGCCATAGAAAGCAGTGCTTTTACTGCTGGATCACGTTCATCAAACAGGTGAGAAACAATACCAGAGTCACGGTCCAGACCAAGCGTTAACTGAGTTAAATCATTTGAACCGATAGAGAAACCGTCGAAGTGTTCAAGGAACTGTTCAGCTAACAATGCGTTAGTTGGCAATTCACACATCATGATCACTTTAAGACCATTTTCACCACGTTTCAGACCGTTTTGACCTAATAGCTCAATAACACGTTTAGCTTCAGCAACAGTACGTACGAACGGGATCATGATTTGAACGTTAGTCAGACCCATTTCGTCACGAACTTTTTTCAGTGCACGGCATTCAAGTTCGAAGCAGTCACGGAAGTTGTCAGATACATAACGGCTTGCACCACGGAAGCCCAACATTGGGTTTTCTTCTTCAGGTTCGTACAGTTTACCGCCGATCAGGTTAGCGTATTCGTTTGACTTGAAGTCAGACATACGTACGATTACTGGTTTGTCAGCGAACGCAGCGGCAAGAGTAGAGATACCTTCAACCAGTTTTTCTACATAAGATCGGAAGAGC
>NZ_DFDO01000025.1:0-7671 GCF_002367915.1 Acinetobacter sp. UBA3025 | reverse complement strand
GGGATTCGCTTGGTGAGTTCCTTGCGCTTGCAGTTTCTTTAGAAGAAATGGGCATTAAAGAAAACAATGCACGTGCGAAACTGCTCGCGAAAACACTGGATGCTGCGACTGGTAAATTGCTTGACAATGACAAGTCTCCATCACGTCGTACTGGCGAGCTAGACAACCGTGGCAGCCACTTCTACCTGGCTAAATTCTGGGCTGAAGAACTTGTAGCGCAAGACGAAGATGCAGAATTGAAAGCGAAATTTGCACCGATCGCTCAGTCTCTTGCTGAAAATGAAGAGAAGATCGTAAGCGAATTGAATGCAGTTCAAGGCCAATCTGTAGATATCGGTGGTTACTATGCGGTTGATCCTGCAAAAGTAAATGCTGTAATGCGTCCAAGTGCTACATTGAACCAAATCATTGAATCACTAAACGCTTAATCAGGCTGTACTAGCTTTAAAGCTCGTAAAGTGAATAAAACCGGTGCTTAGGCGCCGGTTTTTTATTGTTTTTAGATATACATTTAGATAAGAAATGAAGAAATGAGATTTCAGTTAAGTTTCTGATCTATCGTTATTTGATTGAATAATCGAAATGATTAAAAAATAATTCTGAAATTGTTATATTGATTTAAAGTATAAGCGCTATATTAAAAAAAAGGTTTTATTGACCTGGGTAGGGTAGAGCCATGAGTAATCAGATATTCATACAGCAGACTTTTGATGGTCCGGTGGATATTGTTGGCGATATTCATGGTGAGATTGATGCGCTACAACAATTGTTAGAAGTATTGGGCTACGATCTGCAAGGTCGTCATCCTGAACAGCGTAAACTGATTTTTGTCGGGGATCTGTGTGATCGTGGACCAGACAGTATCACTGTCATCAGACAGGTTAAAACCTTAATAGAAAATGGCAATGCGCAATGCATTCTGGGTAATCATGAAATCAACTTGTTAACCGATACGCTACGGGAAGGCAATGGCTGGTTTTTTGGTTCACCGCATCAGGATGATCTCAAAACTTTTGATTCAGTTCAGGCTTCAATTCAGGATCGTGCATGGATTCTAGAATTTCTAAACAGCCTGCCTTTGGCTCTAGATGCACCCCATTTAAGAATTGTGCATGCTTGCTGGGATACGCAGGCAATTCAACAATTGAAATCTGTTCCTTTTAATTCAATCAGACAGGCTTATGATTATTTTGTCCTGAAAAATGAGCTTGAGTTACAGACTTTAGGCTTTGATGAATATATCCAGAGTGAACAGCAGCAATATCAGGGACAATTCAAGGATCCAGCAGCCAGTATTCCCTTATTAAAATA
The DNA here is from genome assembly GCF_002367915.1 of Acinetobacter sp. UBA3025. Classification (NCBI taxonomy): domain Bacteria; kingdom Pseudomonadati; phylum Pseudomonadota; class Gammaproteobacteria; order Moraxellales; family Moraxellaceae; genus Acinetobacter; species Acinetobacter sp. UBA3025. Next base: position 6,360 of record NZ_DFDO01000025.1, on the reverse strand, counting down.
TATCGCTGAAAAAGAGTTACGCGACCAGATGCAAAATCCGATTCGTACCTTAAGCTCAGGCGCAGAAAAAATTGCACAACGTCCAGTCTATGCAGGGGGGCGCTGGCGTATGATTGACCGTTTGCCATGGTGGGAGCGTTATACAGATAGGATACCTGTGGTGACTGGCCATTATTGGAGAAACTTTAAAACCACCGAAGAAAAATCCGGTCTGTTTAAGCATATTGATGCCCTGCAATGGTTTGGACAGCAGCAGAATGTATTCTGTGTCGACTATTCAGTGGGTAGGCGTTATCGCGATCGTCAGCAACAGGCTGAGTTTGCCCATCATCTCGGGGCTTTAAGATGGCCTGAAAATCTGGTGATTTTTGAAGATGGCCAGCAGTATTTCACTCAAAAAATGACGTAAAAAAAGCAGCCACGAAGACTGCTTTTTTATTGAAATTAGTGGATTATTCCACTTCTACAATTTCAAAATCGTGAGTAATTTCGACCCCACCGTCAGATAGCATTTTACTGGCAGAACAGTATTTCTCAGCAGAAAGTTCTACGGCTTTAGCGACCTGTTTCTCTTTGATGCCTTTACCGCTGACCACAAAGTGTAGATGGATTTTGGTAAATACCGCAGGAATTGTATCGGCACGTTCTGCTTTTAATTCACAGCGAACATCAGTAATCTCCTGACGTGCTTTCTTTAAAATTGTCACAATGTCAAAAGAAGCACAACCGCCCAGACCGGTTAAAATCAGTTCCATTGGGCGAGGACCACGGTTTTCACCGCCATATTCAGGTGAACCATCCATGATGATACTGTGACCACTTTGAGTTTTTGCTTCAAAAGCAACATTCTCTAGCCAATGAACACTCGTTTGCATTGCAACTACCTAAAAAAAGCTATAAATTTACGAAGTAACTGTACACTAACATAAATTGGGTTGATAAGGAATTTCAATCCCACTGTGTGACAAGTTCACATTAGGTCTTGTGCGATCTATAAATTATCCATATTCGGAACTGTAAGCATGACTTCAAACTTTTCACAATTAAGCACAGACGCACTTTCGCCGGGGCAACTACCTGAATCAGTGAAGGCGTTATTAAAACGTGCATATATCAATCGCTATCCAAAACGTACCACGATCGTGGATGCAGGATCAGAATCTAAATCGCTGTATTTAATTCTGAAGGGGTCTGTGTCTATCATTCTTCGTGAAGATGATGAACGTGAGATTGTGGTAGCTTATTTAAATGCGGGAGACTTCTTTGGGGAAATGGGTCTTTTCGAAGCAAATCCACAGCGTACTGCAGAAGTGCGTACTCGTGATGTCTGTGAAATTGCTGAAATTACCTATGAAAACTTTCATGAAATTAGCAAACAATATCCAGACCTTAGCTATGCAGTTTTTGCCCAGCTGGTTCGCCGTCTGAAAAATACCACACGTAAAGTGACTGACCTGGCATTTATCGATGTGTCTGGTCGTATTGCACGTTGTCTGATTGACCTGTCATCTCAGCCAGAAGCGATGATCTTGCCAAATGGTCGTCAGATCCGTATTACCCGTCAGGAAATTGGCCGTATTGTTGGGTGTTCACGTGAAATGGTCGGTCGTGTTCTAAAAACTCTAGAAGAACAGGGCATGATTGAAACCGATGGTAAGGCGATTCTGATTTTTGATGCATCGCTGGAAGAACCTGAAGCAGTGGGTGCTGGCGAGTTCGAAGACGAATAAGCCAAAAGCACGATAAAAAGCAAATCTTCGGGTTTGCTTTTTTTATTCCTGTTTAAAAATTTCAGCCTGATTCAAAACATAACAAATTGGCACAAGCTTGTTAGAAAAGATGATTTAAGTCCGTCTTATAATTCCGATAGGCTATAGCACACTTGCTCTTGATAAATAACAGATAAACTTAAAGGACATTTTTATGCAATTCAGACCATTGGCGGATACGGGAATCTTAGTGCCAGAAATCTGTTTGGGCACCATGACTTTTGGTGAGCAGAATACTCAGGAAGAGGCTTTTCAGCAATTAGACTATGCCTTGGAGCAAGGTTTATATTTCTGGGATACCGCAGAAATGTATCCAGTGCCACCCAAGCCGGAAACCCAAGGTGCAACTGAACGCATCATTGGTAACTGGATTGCTTCACGGGGTGGTCGTGACAAACTGTTTTTAGCTTCGAAAATTGCGGGTCCGTCACAAGGTGGGAGCCATATCCGTGATGGCCAGACCAAGTTCGTGGCTTCGGAAATTACATCAGCAATTGATAATTCATTGTCGCGTTTGCAAACTGATTATATCGATCTGTACCAATTGCACTGGCCACAGCGTGCGACCAATTTCTTTGGCAAGTTGGGTTATGGCAATGCAGAAGCTGCAGATGATCGTGCCGTAACGAATCTGGAAGAAACCCTGACTGCTTTGCATGACGAAATTAAGAAAGGTCGTATCCGTTATATTGGCTTGTCCAATGAAACGCCTTGGGGTACTATGAAATTCTTACATCTGGCAGAGAAACTGGGACTGTCCAAATTTGTAAGCGTGCAAAATCCATATAGTTTGCTGAATCGTACTTATGAAATTGGTATGTCGGAAATTGCCAAATATGAAGGTGTGGGTTTGCTGGCTTATTCACCGCTGGCATTCGGTTATCTGACTGGTAAATTCCGCAATGGTGCACGTCCAGCCAATGTACGTGTGACTTTATTTTCACGTTTTAGCCGTTATAGCAATCCGGAAAGCGAGTGGGCCGTCGAGCAGTATGCACAACTGGCTGAGCAGCATGGCCTGACCTTAACCCAGTTGTCACTGGCTTTCATTAAACAGCAGTTCTTCGTGACCAGTACTATTATTGGTGCGACCAACTTGGATCAGCTCAAGGAAAACATTCAGGCGTTTGACGTGAATCTTTCTGAAGAAGTCTTGCAGGGCATTGAAACCATTCACCGTCAGCAACCCAATCCGGCACCATAATTGTTCAAGTGTTCTCTTTAAATGCCCTTCAAGTGAGGGCATTTTTGTTTCAATAAAGGATCAAATTTAATGATAAACAACATAGCGAGAAAAGGATAAAGGCAGCATAATCAAAACAAGATTCATCAATAGGATTTAATAAAAATGAATAATGAAACGGATATTTCTAAATCCCAAGTATTAGCCAAAGCTATATTCAACTTAGCTGAGCATTTGCAATTGCAAGAATCTGAGCTTGCATTAGTTCTGGATCTATCTGAAGCAGAATTATCGTCAATCATAAATCAAAAAGAATTAGAAGCAGATACTAGCGCAGGTAAAAGAGCGATAACTTTAATCAATATCTATCAAGCGTTATTTGGTCTGAATGGTGGAGACTTGAGCTGGATGCGCCAGTTTATCAATTCACCTAACAAGCTTTTGGATCAGCAAATATCAAGATCCTTGATGCAAACAGAACATGGTTTGAGTGCAGTATTGCGATTACTAGGACGCTTGCAACCGCACTAAAGGTCTTTCTCTATTTTCTACCCATCCGAAAAATAGCAGAGTCAATTAAATCAGATATTCATTATTGATCTTCATTTTAAAAATTCTACTTTCGCTCACTTGAAATATTTTCATTGAATACCAATATTAATACTGATAACTCTGTCTTTTATTTAATTAAATTTTTGAAAAATATATAAAAAATTATTTGAAATTTTATTTCCAGCACCCATATATCCATCAAGTAGAAAATTTGTTGTGAGGAATAACAAGAATGCGTTTTGAGAAATTTACCAATCGCTTACAGCAAACCCTTTCCGATGCGCAATCTCTGGCAATGAGCAAGGATCATGCTGCCATTGAAGGGATTCACATCTTGTCCACCTTGATGGAAGAAGCATCGAATGTGAGCTTGCTGCAACAGGCAGGAGCGAACCTGCGTGACCTGCAAAGCAAAGTACAAACTGCGCTAAATAATGTAGCTACGCTCGGTAATCCCTCTGCCGATATCAACATCAGTCAGGAAGCAGCCAAAGCTCTGCATCTTGCGGACAGTTATGCACAGAAAGCAGGAGATGAGTTCCTGTCTACAGACTGGGTATTACTGGCACTTGCAGAAACGGGTGCAACCAAAACCTTATTAAATAGTGTTGGCGTAAAAACTGAAAATTTACGACAGGTTATTAATCAAATTCGAGGTGATGAAAAAGTCATGAGCAATAATCATGAAGATCAACGGGACTCACTGAATAAATATACGATTGATTTAACTGAACGTGCCATGTCTGGCAAACTTGACCCGGTGATTGGTCGTGATGATGAAATCCGTCGTACGATTCAGGTGCTGTCACGCCGTACCAAAAACAACCCGGTACTGATCGGTGAGCCGGGTGTGGGTAAAACTGCGATTGTCGAAGGTCTGGCACAACGTATTGTCAATGGTGAAGTTCCAGAAGGACTGAAAGGCAAACGTGTCTTATCTCTGGACCTTGGTTCTTTGCTAGCAGGCGCTAAATATCGTGGTGAGTTCGAGGAACGTCTAAAAGCCGTTCTGAAAGATCTGGCTAAACATGAAGGCGAAATTATCCTGTTCATTGACGAGCTGCATACACTGGTGGGTGCCGGTAAAGGCGATGGTGCCATGGATGCGGGCAATATGCTGAAACCAGCATTGGCACGTGGTGAACTACGCTGTGTCGGTGCAACGACTCTGGATGAATACCGTCAGTACATTGAAAAAGATGCAGCCTTAGAGCGTCGTTTCCAGAAAGTGCTGGTGGATGAACCAAGCGTGGAAGATACCATTGCGATTCTGCGTGGTCTGAAAGATCGTTATGCAACTCACCATGGTGTGCAGATTCTGGACTCAGCAATTATTGCTGCGGCGAAAATGTCGCACCGTTACATCACAGATCGTCAATTGCCGGATAAAGCCATTGACCTAATTGATGAAGCAGCATCTCGTATCAAAATGGAGTTGGATTCTAAACCTGAAGCACTGGATAAACTCGAACGCCGTCTGATTCAGTTGAAGATGCAGCTTGAAGCTGTGAAAAAAGATGCAGACTCTGGTGCACAAGGCGAAGTGAAACATCTGGAGGAGCAGATTTCCACTGTAGAGAAAGAGTACAGCGAACTGGAAGAAATCTGGCGTGCCGATAAAGCGCTGGTAGCAGGCAACAAAGATATTCAGGTGAAACTGGATCAGGCTCGCATTGCTCTGGAAAAAGCCCAGCGTGAAGGTGATCTGGCTGAAGCAGCACGTTATCAGTATGGTGTAATTCCGGAGCTGCAAAAACAGCTGGAACGCATTGAAGCGGCTGAAGAAAGTGAAGCACCAAAACTGCTACGTGACAAAGTCACTGACAACGAGATCGCCGAAGTAGTAAGTGCTGCGACCGGTATTCCTGTAGCGAAAATGCTGCAAGGTGAGCGTGACAAACTGCTGCATATGGAAGACTTCCTGCATAACCGTGTTGTTGGGCAGGAAGAAGCCGTAGTGGCTGTATCTAATGCTGTGCGCCGTTCACGTGCTGGCTTGTCCGATCCTAACCGTCCAAGTGGTTCATTCCTGTTCTTAGGCCCAACAGGTGTGGGTAAAACAGAATTGACTAAAGCTTTGGCGAACTTCCTGTTCGACAGTGACGATGCCATGATCCGAATCGACATGTCCGAATTTATGGAAAAACATTCGGTGAGCCGCTTGGTCGGTGCACCTCCGGGCTATGTCGGTTATGAAGAAGGTGGTGTGCTGACTGAAGCGGTGCGCCGTAAACCATATAGCGTGGTGTTATTCGATGAGGTCGAAAAAGCGCATCCGGATGTATTTAACATTCTGCTGCAAGTGCTAGATGATGGTCGTTTGACTGACTCGCAAGGTCGTGTGGTGGACTTTAAAAATACCGTGATTGTGATGACTTCGAACCTGGGTTCACAGGATGTCCGTGAACTGGGCGATAAAGCAACTCGTGAAGAAGTCCGTACAGTGGTGATGAATGCGGTATCGGAACATTTCCGTCCAGAGTTTATCAACCGTATTGATGAGCTAGTGGTGTTCCATGCACTGGAAAAAGACCAGATCCGTGGTATTGCCGATATCCAGTTGAACCGCTTGCGTCAACGTCTGGCAGAACGCGATATGCGTCTGTCTGTGGATGACAGTGCTTTCGATCAGTTAATCGAAGCTGGTTTCGATCCTTTGTATGGTGCGCGTCCATTAAAACGTGCGATCCAGCAACGTATTGAAAATGGTTTGGCACAAAGCATCCTGGCAGGTGAGTTTGGCCCTGGTGATACCATCGTCGTTCGTGGTGAAAGTGGCGAGCTGGTCTTTGAAAAAATGAAACTCAGCTAATAGAAGTTCTCCTCGCAACAAAAAAACCCAGCCTAGGCTGGGTT
>NZ_DFDO01000158.1:0-6361 GCF_002367915.1 Acinetobacter sp. UBA3025 | reverse complement strand
AGATGGCTTGGCTGTGACCACAACGCCACGTTGGCCAATGACAGAATTAACAAATCCAGCAGAAGCTTAATTTAAAGATTCAGGATGAAGAAAAGGGGCGTTAAGCCTCTTTTTTTATTGGATTGCTTTTGTAGAGTAGAAATATTCAACAAATAATATTAATAAATTAATTATTTTAACTCTACCACAGTAAGTGTTTTCGTATTGATACCGTAAAATAGTTTAATAATATAGAAATCCCTCTCTATTATATGCGGAATGATGCAGAGACTATTTCGGATGGATAATATCAGTTTTAAAGACTTTCAGGATGCGGGGCAGGCAGTTTTAAAATATCTGCATCAGCATTTTGGCTTTAATTTATGGATGATCACCCGGGTAGAAGACAATGACTGGATTGTGCTGCAAAGCGAAGATCATGGCTATGCTGTCCAGCCAGGTCAGGTATTTGAATGGGCCAATTCTTTCTGCTGCCATATGGTCGCAGGCAAGGGACCAAGAATCGCACCCCGCTCTGAAGAAATTCCTTTATATGCGACTGCGCCCATTAATCAGCATTTCTGCATCAAATCCTATATTGGTCAACCACTTTTTAAAGAAGATGGCAGTCTATTTGGGACATTATGTGCGGTTGATCCTGAAGCCAAGTCAGATGCCATCATTCAGGATCTGGCGATGGTCGAGTTATTTAGCAAGCTTTTGAGCTCAATCTTACAAGCTGAGTTGCGTCAGAACGAGCAAATCCGTCAGCAAGAACTGCTACAGCAACAAGCCAGTAAAGATGAATTGACTGGGTTATATAACCGTCGTGCCTGGGAGAAACTGTTACAGGCAGAAGAAGAACGTTGTAAACAGTACGGTCATCCGGCTGCGATCTTATTTATAGACTTGAATGATCTGAAAAAAGTGAATGATAGTCTGGGGCACAAGGAAGGGGATCAATTAATTCAGCATACAGCACAAGTCCTTCAGGAAAATGTACGTAGCAATGATATTGTGGCGCGTATCGGTGGTGATGAATTCGTAATCCTGAGCATAGAAAATGATAAAGCGGGCGCTGAGCGTTTGCTCGATCGTTTGATTGAAGCCTTTGCAGAAGCAAAAATTGAAGCTGCATTTGGTATGGCGATGCGTCATCCAACGACTGGCTTAGTTGAGGCACAGTGGCAAGCAGACAAAAATATGTTTGAGTACAAGCGCTGGAAAAAGTCTGTTTAAATGTTTTTGATTTTTAATATTTTTAAGGAGGTGTCTGAGAATATTCAGCCATGAGCTGCCAAATTTTAAGCCCACAATAAATGAAAGTAATTAATTTCCTTTTATTCTTATTTTTTTAGGTTTTATTCAAAATTTAATTGTTTAGACATAACCTAAATTTTTCTTTAAACCAAGCCATTCAAAAGATAATTTTTCGACTTTTTAACCCATTAGTTACAAATTTCATAAGTATTGTTGCAAAGAAAATATGCGTTATCTAGGTTGTTTTCTAAGAGTTAGTTATGAGAACTAATAAGACCTTGCTCTAGAAGTAACATCTTATTTTTTTAATGACCATTGTTGTATGAAATATAAATTAAAATTACAGAGTTGATCCTTAGTTTATTAAAAGATAAAGCACGATCAGAGTGTAAGAAATACTGTCCAGAAAAAATATCATCGACAGGTAGTGGGTTTGTGTTGTGCAGTTTTAATACGCCCATCTTTCATTCTCATTGAATAAAAATGCAAAGAAATTCTAGGGAATAAAATTTTATGAAAAAGCAGATGTCATTCTTTGGGCTTGTGTTGGTTTCAGGCTTGCTTACAGCATGTGGTGGCAGTGGAGGTAGTTCAGATAACCCTACAGTGACTACACCACCAAATGTTCCAGAGGAGAGTATTTCTCCTGAACTTTCAGAAGAATTTATTCCTTTTGAGGATCGCGATATCATCGATAAAATCCGCGACAAAATTAACAATAGCACCAGTAATGATACGGACTATAACGTTGCGTTAGGTCATATGATTGGTGAAGTTTTTGCGGATTATCCTTATGGACGCACGAGCCGTATTATCAAGATTTATAATTTGGGTGTGAACAGCATCAAATATCCGAATCTGATCTGTTCTGAAGTGAATACCAATGGCGCGGTGAAAACCTTTAAATTAAAAACAGATAAAAATAACTGTATTGTTCTGGATAAAACCTATCGCAAAGATTCAACCATTACCCAGACAGTCAATGGTGATACTACGACCTTGACCTTTAGCAATGTACGTTATAGTTCTAATGTTGATTTTAATTTAAAGGATGATTATCTGATTTCAGGTACGATTGTTCATACCAAAAGCAAAAACAATCTAGGTGCATTGGAAAGCTATAAAATTGACCGTCTGGAATTTCAGCGAGTAGCAGAAGACAAGAATGCAGGCAAATCTGGCGCTGAGTATGATGAGCTGAGCAAGGAATATCTGCTGGTGCGTAATTACAACTATAGCCTTGTAGATGACTATGGTAGTGGCAGTAATGGTATTCGTACCTTAACCAGCAGCGGCAGCATTATTGGTCAACCCAATTTGGCGGATTACCGTTATAGTTTTGATTTTAATACGACTACACCGTTCAAGATGGACGAAACGGTGTTGAATAATTATAAGCATCTGCCAAAAGAGGGTGTGCTTAAAATTACTGATAGTTATGATCAGGTGATTGAGGTCAAACAGAATCAGCCTGAATCCTTAAAAGCAACTGTCTATTTCAATGGCAGTGAGCTGGATGACCTACTGTGGTCTACGATTATTGGCAATAAAAAATAAGGATTAACCTTATAAAAAAGCTCCATCAAGGAGCTTTTTTATTTTGGGAAAGAATTTACAGAGAATTCAACTGCTGCGAACCAATCCAGTGCTTAGAGAACTGATAGGCTGCGCGACCTGAGCGTTGTCCACGTGCCTGGCACCAGCGTAATGCTTCAGCACGGGCTTCAACTGTCAGTTGCATATCTGCCTTTTTCAGATAATGCTCGACAATTTCCAGATACAGGTTTTGATCCATTGGGTAGAACGACAGCCATAAACCAAAACGATCCGACAGGGAAATTTTCTCTTCAATCGCTTCCTGTGGATGTAACTCGGTATATTGCGGTACATCTACTTTGGTCACCGGGGTATTTTCATGCATGAATTCCGGTAATAGATGACGACGGTTACTGGTCGCATAGATCACAAAATTACTTGAACCGGACTGTAATGAACCATCTAGCACACTTTTCAGACTGCGATAGTTTTCATCTTCCGCATTGAAGGCCAGGTCATCACAATAGACGATAAACTTTTCCGGACGACCGGCGATCAGTTGCTGAATTTGTGGAAGATCTGACAAATCATCGCGTTCAATTTCGATCAGGCGTAGACCCTGATCTGCATATTCAGTCAACAAGGCACGCACAATCGAAGATTTGCCTGTACCGCGAGAGCCAGTCAGTAAGACATCATTGGCAGGTAATCCTTTTAGAAACTGCAAAGTATTCTGAATGACTTTTTCTTTTTGTCGCTCAATACCTTTTAAATCTGCCAGTTCAATCTGTTTGAGCTGGTGAATGGGTTTGAGTTCTCCAGCCTGCCATTTATAGGCATAAGCAGAAAAATCAGGACTTTGTTTTAATTCAGGCAGACTTTGCTGGAGCTGGAGAAGAACAGTGGAAAGAGCATTTAAGATATTGTCAGGTAAATCAATTTTCGCCATGATTTGAGCAGTACTTTTACAATTATGGCTAGAATACTATCACTGTAAAATTCACAGTCAAAGTCTGGAAAGTGTGATAATTTGCTTAAAGTGGTGAATTTTCGTTATTGTAGTACAAAGAAAATAGATGCCTGTTTTTTGTTCATGGCTGCAGGATGTCTGAAAATTACAATATAGGGAAGAGGGCAGATGCTGTTTAAAGATTTTACTCAGGATATCAATCCACATCAGGCCTATCGTATCAAAAAGCTGAAGCAGCAATTGCAGCAGGCTGAAACTTACGAAGAATGGAAATATATTGCATTAAAGATCGATGAAGAATCTGGGGCACAAGAATGGAAACTGGATAATAGTTCACCGTATTTTGATGCTGAAGTGATTGCGCATCGACTGGGGAAATTAAGACGTTACCGTCAGCAGAAACGTACTCGTGACCTGATGTATATCCTGCGTGAAGGGCTAAGTTACGATATTGCCAATATCGCCCATCCTTTATTGTTTACCGTCACTTATGTCGGCACTAAAAAAATTATTGAGGATTATGTAGAAGAAGTCAGTCTGGGCTTGGCTTATATTGCTTCTGCACAATGTACCTGTCTGACTCTTGAAGAGAAAATTGAATATTTTGAGCACTGCCAACGTGCTTATGGTCAGCCCGCTTTAATGTTCTCGGGCGGTGCAACACTCGGCTTATTTCATACCGGTGTATGTAAGGCGCTAATGGAACAGGATCTGTTACCTCGAGTGATGTCGGGTTCCAGTGCTGGTGCAATTATGACCGCAATGTTGGGCGTTTCCAAACCTGCGCAGTATGTAGATATTTTAAAAGGCCATAACTTTTTCCATGAAGCTTTTCATTTCCGTACCATGAGTGAATTAATAAAGGGCAATGGTGGTCTGGCGGATGTTAAATACCTGAAAAAATTCCTGATTGAAAACTTGGGCGATATGACTTTTGAAGAAGCATTAAAAACTTCCGGTCTACATATCAATATTGCAGTCGCACCTTATGATGCTGCGCAGGATGCCCGGATCATGAATGCTTATACCTCTCCAGATGTACTGGTCTGGAGTGCGGTACTGGCATCTTGTGCCGTGCCGATTCTGTTCCCACCGGTACGTCTCACCAGTAAACGCCATGATGGTCAATATACGCCTTATATGGGCGCAACACGCTGGGTAGATGGTAGTGTCCGTAGTGATTTTCCGCAGGAGAAAATGGCGCGGCTGTACAATATTAATTACACCATCGCCAGTCAGGCCAATCCGCACATTGTGCCTTTTATGCAGGATGATATTTCACGCTTCCGTAAAGGGACTTTAAGCTGGCCGAAACGCATTGTACGCCGTCAGAGTGTGGTATTTACCAAAGGGATTATGGATTTTGCCCGTGAGCATGCGGGCAGTTTGCCGCCAGTCCGCCGTTTGCTGGATCATGGTTATGGCGTAGTGGATCAACGTTATTATGGTGATGTAAATATCGTTGGTAAATATAGCCTGCGTCATTATAGCTATATGCTGCAAAATCCTCGTCCGCATTTGTTCAAGGTGTTGCAACGTGAAGGTGAGCGGGCGACCTGGCCAAAAATCTCCCTGATTGAAACTCAGGAGCGGGTAGGTAAAACTATTCAGCATTGTCTGGAACTGCTAAATTACCAGCATGCACCAGATACCAAGCAAGAATATATTGTTACTTAACCCCGCCAAACTGCATCAGCTTGATTTCCAGCTTAAGACCAAAGCCCGAAGTCTGGGTTTTGGTCGCCGTCTTTATTATCTAGAAGTTAATCCTGAGACCGCGTCAGCACTTTGGTTAAAAACCCAGAATCTGGATTCAACGGCTATTTCTCGGTATGCCCAAACTGGCTTAAGTCATGAGCTGGACTTTTATGAAGCTTATGGTGAGCAAGAAGGGCGGACTTTCATGCTTCCGCATCAAATTATTCGAAAGCCATTTCAGATTGGAGATGAATCTTTCAATCTGGCTTTGATCTTACCTAATGCGCCAGCACATTTTGATATATGTCCTAAGCTGTTCTCGATTCAAGAAATTCGTCAGCATATGCTACGAGCATTAGAACCGTTGATAAGCTTACAAGAACTCGGGTATCTGCATGCTGATCTCAAACGAGAGCATTTTGTTATTTATCAGAAATGGGTCTGTTTGATCGATTTTGAGCAAGTTCAGCCAATCAATTCTTTAAACCAAGCAATGAACGCTACACCACGTTATATGGCGCCCGAATTGTTCCAAGGGCAAGCCAAGTCGCTACAGAGCGAAGTTTATGCGCTGGGTATCATTTTTTATGAGTGGCTTACAGGGCAACGTTTAGAAGCGACAGATTATCAAGATTGGGCATTATTGCATTGTCAGCATTTTAAACCTGAGCTTCCTGCACAATATCAAGCTTTGCAAAGCCTGTTACAAAATATGCTTCGAAAGCACTCACAGGATAGATTGTCTGATTTCAAAGCCGTAAAACAGGCCTTACTTACTGAAATTGCATGAGAAAAATACAATAAATTGTATATTGTTTTTTATTTAATCAAACGAGTGGTTTTTTCTTAAAAAGAGCTTGTCAGGTGAAATTGATCCCTATAGTATACACAGCCATCGGGGACGTGGCGAAATTGGTA
>NZ_DFDO01000066.1:0-7408 GCF_002367915.1 Acinetobacter sp. UBA3025 | reverse complement strand
CGTAATCGAGAACTGACGATAGATCACCCCGGTTGAGCCACCAAAAAATGCCATGGGAATAAAGACCGCGGTTAAAACCAGGGTAATCCCGATCAGTGCGCCGCTGATTTCCTGCATGGATTCCAGCGCTGCTTCTTTGGCTGTAAGCTGCTGCTCATGCATCAGACGTTCAACGTTCTCTACCACCACAATGGCATCATCGACCAGCAAGCCAATGGCCAGTACTAAGGCAAACAAAGTCAGCGTATTAATACTCAGTCCCAAAACATAAAGTACTGCCATGGTTCCGAGTAAAACTACAGGCACAGTTACAGTCGGAATTAAGGTGGCACGCCAGTTTTGCAGGAAGATAAACATCACGATGACGACCAGAATGACCGCCTCGAATAAAGTTTTAACGACTTCTTTAATCGATTCTTTAACAAACGGTGTATTGTCACGCGGATAGGCAATTTTATAGCCTTCCGGCAACTGCTGGGAGAGTCGCTCGATTTCAGCCTTGATCAGACTCGACGTCGCAATTGCATTGGCACCGGAGGCCAGTGAAATGCCCAGACCGGCAGAAGGATAGCCGTTGGTGGTGCTATATGACTGATAATTTTCCGCACCCAATTCAACCCGTGCAACATCTTTTAAGTAGATAAAGCTACCATCCCGGGCAGACTTCACAATAATATTTTCAAATTCTTCGACTGTTTTTAAACGGCTGCCTGATGTGACTTTGGCATTCAGATACTGATCATCGACTGTTGGCAAGTCACCAATTGCGCCGGCTGCCACTTGAGTATTTTGTGATTCAATCGCTGCCCGCACATCACTTGGCATCAGGTTATATTGTTTCAATTTTGCTGGATTCAGCCAGATGCGCATCGCGAACTGTGAACCAAAAACATCCACTTCCCCAATGCCATCAATTCGGGAAATATCCTGTTCCAGATGCGTGGTCAAATAATCAGACAGTTCAATATTGCTGCTACGCCGTGACTCATCATACAAACCGATGACCATATGGGTATCGCCAAGAGATTTGAAGACATTCACGCCCTGTCGCTGGACATCATCTGGCAAACGATTGAGAACCCCGTTAATCGCATTTTGAACCTGTACTTGTGCTGTATCTGGATCGGTACCATTTTCAAAACTGATGCTGATCCGGCTTCGACCTGAGGAATCACTGCTTGAGCTGAAATACAGCAAGCGGTCGATACCTTTAATTTGCTGTTCCAGCACCTGGGTCACGCTTTCTTCTACTGTTTCTGCAGATGCACCGGTATAGGTTGTTGCCACAGTAATACGAGGCGGTGCAATATCCGGATAACGTTCAACAGGTAAATTCATCACCGCAAAAAGTCCAATGGCCATGACCACAATGGCCAGTACACCTGCAAAAATAGGACGATGAATGAAAAACTTAGACAGCATAAGTCTGAATCACTTTGAATTTAATGAATTATAGAAAGCGTTGCATTATTGAGTCAGCTTAAGGATATTCAGGCAGTGGCCTAGAGAATGCAAGGCTTGATCACAGAAAAATATGTATAAAATTAAATCATGAAGAAATTGTGAAGATTTTGCCTTTCATCTAGCTGTTTCAACAATTTATAAGGTTATTCATTTTATTTTAGGCATAAAAAAACCCTGCTTGCGCAGGGTTTTTTTAGAATCGATTCAGAGCTGATTAAGCAGAGAATTGGTTCATTGTGTTTTTCGCATCGTCACCCGCTTTAAGCGCGTTGTCACCAGCGAAGATTTCTTTGTGGTCGTCACCGATGTCAGAACCAGCCATTGCTTGGTGTTTCACACAAGCGATACCGCCGCGGATTTCTTTACGTTGTACGCCAGCAACATAAGCCAACATACCTTCAGAACCGAAGTAACCTTGAGCAAGCTCATGAGTAGAAAGAGCAGCTGTGTGGTAAGTAGGCAGAGTGATCAAGTGGTGGAACACGCCTGCTTCACGAGAAGCGTCTGCTTGGAATGTACGTACTTTTTCGTCAGCTTCAGCAGCCAGTTCAGAATCGTCGTACTCAGCGCTCATCAATTTAGCACGGTCGTATGCAGATACGTCTTTACCTTCAGCAACCCAACGGTCATACGCTTGTTGGCGGAAGTTCAGTGTCCAGTTGAATGATGGAGAGTTGTTGTAAACAAGTTTCGCATTTGGCACAACTTCACGTACACGGTTAACCATGTGGGCGATTTCAGCTACGTTTGGAGTCGCAGTTTCGATCCAAAGAAGGTCAGCACCGTTTTGTAAGCTAGTGATACAGTCAAGTACAACGCGGTCGATCTGAGTGCCTTCACGGAACTGGTACAAGCCAGAAGCAAGACGTTTAGGACGGTGAAGTTTGCCATCACGTTTGATCAGGATTTCGTCTTCTTGTGCTTCAGAGATGTCAATTTCTTGAGTATCTAAGTAGCTGATGTATATAGAAGCGATGTCGCCTGGCTCTTTAACCACTGGGATTTTTTGAGTCAAGTCAGCGCCTTCAGAGTCAGTACGTGCAACGATGATACCGTCGTCAAGACCCATTTCAAGGAATGCATAGCGAAGAGCGTGGATTTTCGCGATGAAGTCTTCGTGTGGAACTGTAACTTTACCAGCTTGGTGACCACATTGTTTCGCGTCAGAAACCTGGTTTTCGATTTGAAGTGCACAAGCACCCGCTTCGATCATTTTCTTAGCTAGTAAGTAAGTCGCTTCTTCGTTACCGAAACCAGCGTCGATGTCCGCAATGATTGGCACAACGTGAGTTTGGAAGTTGTCGATTTGTGAAGTGATTTCAGCAGCTTTAGCTGTATCACCAGCGTCTTGAGCTTTTTTAAGTGCGCGGAACAGGTCGTTCAGTTCTTTCGCATCAGCTTGACGTAAGAATGTGTAGATTTCTTCGATCAATGCAGGAACAGAAGTTTTTTCGTGCATAGATTGGTCAGGAAGAGGACCGAATTCTGAACGAAGTGCAGCAACCATCCAGCCAGAAAGGTAGATATAGCGACGTTCAGTTGTACCGAAGTATTTTTTGTTCGCAATCATTTTTTGCTGAGCGATGAAACCGTGCCAGCAGCCTAGTGATTGAGTGTATTTGCTAGAGTCGGCATCATAAGCAGCCATATCACGACGCATAATCGCCGCTGTATATTTAGCAATGTCTAAACCAGTTTTGAAACGGTTTTGAAGTTGCATACGCGCAGCATCTTCAGGACTGATGTCTGCCCAAGTATTGCCGAATTTCGCTTTTAATTCGCGGATTGCATCAATCGCTGTTTGATATGTAGTCATGATATATTCCTGTAATAATATTAGGATTTTTCTGCAACGAACCGCTCAAATCACACCCTCAATGACTTGTTCAGATTTTCGACGATCCGTTGGGATAGCTAAAGATTAGTGGGCTTCGAAAAATTAATCCAATATTCTGCAAGAATTATCATTATTTATTTAAAAAATATGTAGATGAAAGTCTAATTATATATTGATCAATTTTTTATAAGTTATTGTATTTAATATTTTATTTTTGAATTTTTGAAATTGGATTTTGTCTAAAACATCAGCAACAAGAACAAAAAATATTCATTAGACTTAAGTCTTGCAAGACTTTAGCAGCGCCTAATTTCAGCAATTTTTGTTTATTTTATGAGCCTTAAAACCTAGAATACTTATTTCAAAGGAATTATTTTTCATTTATTTGTTGAAATATTTTTAATCAAATCTGGCACATTATTTGCTAATTCCCTCTGTTTTTCAGAAATACCTTTCTTTCGTTTTAGAGGCAGCCAGATTTCCTTTCTGCTTTTAAAAATAAAGAAGGATTCAGGCTGGCAAAATCTGCGGTGAAAGAGACTCCAAAAAGGCATTTCAGTACAATCAGCTGGGCTTTTTTTCATCAGTTGCGTACACAAGTTATAGTAGTTATGGCATAATCCATATAATTTCATAATTTTATTTTCGGTATTTTTTTTATGAATCTGGAGCGGGTCGATCTTAATCTCCTCATTTATCTTGACGTACTTTTACGTGAAAAAAATGTCACGCGTGCAGCAGAACAACTTGGGGTAACCCAGCCTGCGATGAGTAACATTTTACGTCGCTTACGAAATTTATTTAATGATCCTCTCCTGATTCGCTCTTCTGAAGGTATGACCCCAACAGAACGTGCGCTAGAACTCCAACCTCGTATCCGTGACGCCTTAGCGGATCTTTCCATGATTCTGGAACCGCGTACCGAGTTCCGCCCTTATACTTCAAACCGTGTTTTCCGCATCATGACTTCAGATTATGCTGAAGCTACACTGGTACCACGCCTGGTGAAAGCATTACGTTCAGAAGCACCAAATGTGGTTCTCGACTTCTTAACCCCAAGTGATGTGTCCTATCGTGACATGGAACAAGGTAAAGTTGATCTGGCGATTAACCGTTTTAATGAAATTCCGCAAAGCTTCCATCAGGTACTGGTTTGGCGTGACAGCTTTTCTTGCCTGTTAAATAACAAGCATCCGGCTGCGGGCAACCTGAATCTGAAAAGCTATCTGGATGCACAGCATATCTGGGTATCGAAAACCGGTATGGGCGTTGGCTTTGGGGTAAACCCTGAGAAACAGGCGGGTCTCGGCTGGATTGATCAGGCTCTTGAACGTATTGGCCAAAAACGTAAGATTTCGGTATTTACCCGTCATTATCAGATGCCTGGTCTTCTGGCTGCCAATGTCGATCTTGTAGCAACATTACCGACCCGTATTGCACGTCTGCAAGCCAAAAACCAGAACTTACTCATTAAAGATCCACCATTCTATATTCCTGAGTTTGAATTGAAGATGGCGTGGTGTCCTTTATTGCATCATCATCCCGCCCATCGCTGGTTACGTCAGCTGATTCTATATGTAGCCCGTCAGATGATCGAAGAAGAAAATCGTGAATTTTTAATGAATAATTCGCAATTTTCGCATTATTGAATTGAATATTAGCTAAATTGCTCATTTTTAAACTTATACTCTAGAGACTTGAGTTACTTTATTTGTACCTCAAGTCTTTTTTTGTGTTAAAAATATTTTTAGCTAGATCATATTAATCCACAGGTGGATTCGTGAGCCTCTTTCAAAACATCGTGATTATCTTATTACTCATCGCGGGGGCCGGTTTTTTATCATTAACAGAAATCGCGCTTGCAGGTGCCCGTAAGGTCAAATTAAAAATTTTGGCTGAATCGGGAGATATTCGCGCTCAAAAAGTTTTAGATTTACAAGAAAACTCTGCTGACTTTTTTGCAGCTTCCCAAATCGGCTTAAACGCCGTTGCCATTTTAGGCGGTATTTTAGGTGAAGGCGCCTTCCGCCCTTATATCATCAATTTACTTTCCAGATTTTATCAAGGTCCCTGGACTGAAACGATTGCGTTCAGCCTGTCCTTCACTGCAGTTACTTCATTATTTATTCTGTTTGCGGACTTGATGCCGAAACGTCTGGCCATGATCGCTCCAGAAAAAATTTCTGTCTCGGTGATTAATCCAATTCAGGTATTTATCAAAATCTGTAAACCATTGGCCTGGTTCATCAATGCCATTGCGAACCTGTTGTTCCGCTTGTTTAAAGTGAATACCATCCGAGATGACAATATTACCTTCGCAGATATTTCAGCGGTAATGGATGCGGGTGCTCAGGCAGGGGTGTTACAGAAACAGGAACATCACTTTATTGAGAACGTGTTTGAACTTGAAGAACGTAATGTTCCTTCTAGTATGACCACACGTGAAAATGTGGTGTTCTTTACCTTGAAAGAATCGGAAGCCAGTATTCGCCAGAAACTGGCTGAATTCCCTTATTCCAAGTTCCTGGTCTGTAATGAAAATATCGACGATGTAATTGGCTATGTCGACTCCAAAGATATTCTGGTTCGTATTCTGAATAATCAGTCTTTACTTCAGTTGAATGAAAATACCATCCGTACGGTTCTGACCATTCCAGATACACTGACTCTATCTGAATTACTGGATCGCTTCCGTTCGACCAAGGAAAAGTTTGCAGTCGTTATTAATGAATATGCCTTGGTCGTAGGTGTGATTACTCTTTCCGACATCATGATTACCGTGATGGGCGACTGGGTTACTCCCCTGGAAGAAGACCAGCAGATCATTAAGCGTGACAGCAATTCATGGTTGATTGATGGCAGTACGCCCATTGAAGACATCAAACATGCGCTGGAAATTGATGAAATGCCAGATGAAGAGAACTATGAAACCCTAGCTGGTTTTATGATGTTCAAGCTGCGCAAGATTCCACGTCCTGCAGATATTGTGCTACATGCGGGTTATAAGTTTGAAGTTGTCGATGTTGATCATTTCAAGATTGACCAGTTACTGGTTACACGTATGCTGGAAGTGAAAAAGCCACCGACAGAAGAATCAGAATAATCTGGTTCTTCTTCAATCTTTTTAAAATTCCAAAAACAATAATAATGAGACTTTTATGAATATTACTGCGCTACTCGCCTGTCTGAGTTTTTATTCGGCCTTATATTTAATCTATTTCTTCTTTATGCAAGATCAACAGCCTATATTTCTGATCCTAGCAATTGTACTCATTTTACTTTCAATCTGGCTGACTCCCTATCCTTATGAACGGCGTCGGCAAGGATTTGATTCGACTTTAAGAATAGGCGAATATTTTTATTATCCACTCATCACCTGGTGGCGGCTGTTTATACTTCCTGTGCGCTGGCTGCTTTCCCTATTTTATTCTCACTAAAAAAGCACCCACGAAGGTGCTTCTTTATATTCAATTCAATTTAGATTTTTGATAAAAGCGCTTCAAGGACTGCCTGGTAATGGATCTGGATATCTTCCTGCAAAATTTTGTAGGCATTATCAAATTGCACCATTGGCCAGCCTTCTTTCCAGAATGGGAAAATATTGTGCAGGTCATGAGTGACGACCGCATTTTCACGTAGAATCGCCTGTGCAATCTGTGCCAGTACAAAGGCAGTTTCCGCACCATCAATTGCCAGGTAATCAATACCACGCGCTTTTAAAATACGGATACGGTCTTTCTTATAGCGGATTTTTTTGATTTGTGCTTCATTCAAATTCAGGGCCAGAGAAACCGCTTCAACAAATTTTTCTTCAAATGACTGATTCAATACAACCAACGCCTGCTTATGCGCTTCCTGACGACCCGCTTTACCACCCTGACGAATGACTTCTTTTGCTTCTGTATCTAGCTCATCATTCTTCATGGTTTGAAGGATGTCTAAAATTTCGATGTCGCTTAGCGTCGCAGGAGATTGATCAGTCATAAACTATCCCTAAAAAATAAATATGCAATGGACTATTTTCGCATAAATCCTTACTAAAAAATTAAAATCTTTGTCCTCAAATCTAATAATTGCAAAATCCGGATCATCTCTATCATTCTTGCG
>NZ_DFDO01000042.1:13304-14167 GCF_002367915.1 Acinetobacter sp. UBA3025 | reverse complement strand
TTGTTTGAAAGAAGAACTTTAAAAGCTTTATTTTCACCCGATAAAATACCCATAAAACAAGAGGAAGCTCATTTGAGCTTCCTCTTGTGAAAAATTGTGGGACAGCAATGCACCTGACGGTGCTTTTTCATGGCGGCGCATGACTTATTCTGGTGTGTGGTACATCAGATATAATTCATTCAAGTTTTCTGGAATCTCTTCTGCAAGCTCATCCATTAACTGGCCATTGCGACGGAAAGATTCCATTTGCGGATCTTCTTCATCGATGCCACTGAATACCATAATTGGCAGCGTTAAATCGACCAACTGTTCTTCAAATTCTTCTGTAAACCAGGCTTCTTCGTTCAAGAACATGGCATCTACAAAGCCCACGCTCCAGTCACCTAGACTTGATTCGGTATCTGCTTCTTCAATTTCAAATGGGAAAGTGATCCCTTCTTCATTGGCCAAGCTTTGACGGATTGACTCTAACCATGCTTTAACCTGATTGATGATTTCTGCAGGCACTTTTTTCTGGTTGCCTTCAAAAAGTTCATCCATCCATTTGTCAAATTGCGGGCCTACTGCGATAGCACATAAGAAACCATGAGTTGCCGCAAAATCCAGACCATACTCATTTTGGTCGCCATCCAGATATTCACTCAACAGGTCTAAATCTAAAGCACTCATTTAACATCCAAACTTAGAAAACCGAAAGGATTAGCATAGCATTTATTCAGGCTATGCTAAATCTGAATTCGTTAATCTTCGTCGTCAAAGTCGTCATCATCGTCGAAGTCATAATCAAAATCTTTGAGTTCGCGTTCCAGGCGGCGTTGCGAGAGCAGATCATCAATCAGACGACGTTTTTCCAACGACTCTTT
>NZ_DFDO01000042.1:0-13126 GCF_002367915.1 Acinetobacter sp. UBA3025 | reverse complement strand
TATCATCTAGTTCAAAATCTGTCGAAGACACTAAAACTACCTCGTAGTGAAAAATGTAAATGGGTCTAGGCGCTATTTATCTTGCCTTTAAAAACTTGTCAAGTTTTATTTATATATTTTGTATGTTTATACTAGTTGGCTCTTGTTTTTCTACAGCATAATTGTGTATTTATTAGCTGGTTAGATAGTGAACGCTTTTTATCCCATGGATGAGGGACGTTTCTAAAATTAGATTGGGAAATACACTTGAAAAGATAAACTTAGACCCAATATCGATATTCAATTGTTATTCAAACATATTTATAAAATCATGCTTGACTGATCAATTCCAAAACTATTTCAGGTGAATTGTGCTATCATGCACGGTTTTTCACTGCCACAGATTCAACGAAGAGTAAGCAAAGATGAGCGATATGACTTCCCCTACTTCTCAAGTAGCGGCTCTGATTAGCCGAGGCAAAGAACAAGGTTACTTAACCTTCGCTGAGGTTAACGATCATCTCCCGGACTCCATCACAGAAAGCGAACAGATTGAAGACATCATTCAAATGCTGAATGATGTGGGTATTCCTGTCCATGATCGTGCGCCTGAATCTGATGATGCAATGTTCGAGGATACTGCAGAAGCTGCTGATGAAGTTGCAGAAGAAGAAGCTGCGGCTGTACTTGCATCTGTAGAAAACGAACCAGGTCGTACGACTGACCCTGTACGTATGTACATGCGTGAAATGGGTACCGTTGAACTTTTAACGCGTGAAGGCGAAATTAGCATTGCAAAACGCATTGAAGAAGGTATCCGAGACGTTCTTCACTCTATTGCTTACTGGCCGAATGCTGTAGAAGTTGTACTACAAGAATACAAAGATTATGAAGCTGGCGAACGCCGCCTTGCTGACATTCTGTCAGGTTATTTAGACCCTGAATCAGATGAAGAAATTCCAGAAGTACTGGAAGAAGTCGCTGAAATCGAAGAAGATGAAGAAGCAACGACCAAGTCAACCAAAGATGTAAAACTGGATGATGACGAGGAAGATGAAGAGTCAGATAGCGATGACGATTCTGAAGGTGACTCAGGCCCAGATCCAGAAATTGCCAAAGTTCGTTTTGCCGAACTTTCAGATGCCTGGAAAAATACTAAAGCGGTACTGGAAAAACACGGCCGTAACAGCAAAGAAGCAGAAGAAGCACTTCAAGCGCTTGCAACTGTGTTCATGATGTTCAAGTTCACCCCGCGTTTGTTCGATATCATTTCTGAAATGATTCGTGGTACACATGACCAGATCCGTGGTGCAGAACGTGAAGTTATGCGTTATGCCGTCCGTCGTGGCCGTATGGACCGTACCCAGTTCCGTACAACCTTCCCGGGTCAGGAATCGAATCCAGCCTGGTTAGATGAGCAGATTGCGAAAGCACCTGCCGATCAGAAAGCTTATCTGGAAAAAGTACGTCCTGACGTATTGGCCTTCCAGCAAAAAATTGCAGATATCGAAAAAGATCTTGATCTTAAAGTTCGTGACATCAAAGACATTGCCAAACGTATGGCAGTCGGTGAAGCGAAAGCACGTCGTGCCAAGAAAGAGATGGTTGAAGCAAACTTACGTCTGGTGATTTCGATTGCGAAAAAATACACCAACCGTGGTCTGCAGTTCCTGGATCTGATTCAGGAAGGTAACATCGGTCTGATGAAAGCCGTAGACAAGTTTGAATACCGTCGTGGTTACAAGTTCTCGACTTATGCAACCTGGTGGATTCGTCAGGCAATTACCCGTTCAATCGCGGATCAGGCACGTACCATTCGTATTCCAGTACACATGATTGAAACGATTAACAAGATCAACCGTGTATCTCGTCAATTGCTTCAGGAAATGGGCCGTGAACCGACTCCGGAAGAACTGGGCGAACGTCTGGAAATGGACGAAGTGAAGGTTCGTAAAGTATTGAAAATCGCTAAAGAACCGATTTCGATGGAAACACCGATCGGTGATGATGAAGATTCGCATTTGGGTGACTTCATTGAAGACAGCAACATCACTTCACCAGTGGATGCTGCTACTTCAGAAGGCCTGAAAGAAGCGACTCGCGAAGTGCTGGAAAACCTGACTGAACGTGAAGCGAAAGTCCTGAAAATGCGTTTCGGTATCGACATGCCAACGGATCATACTTTAGAAGAAGTCGGTAAACAGTTCGATGTAACCCGCGAACGTATCCGTCAGATTGAAGCGAAAGCACTGCGTAAGTTACGTCACCCTTCCCGTTCTGAACACCTGCGTTCATTCTTGGAAAATGATTAAGATTTAATACAATTTTGGAGACTTGAAATTTCATCTCTCGTCTCCATTTTGTATTGCAATACACCCAAACGCCTGCGCTATGCAGGCGTTTCGAATAGGGGGACTACATGTTAGACCGTACACCATCTCGTGAACTCCGCGAAGATCTTTGGGTTTTTCCAATGGATTACCCAATCAAACTCATTGGCCTTGCAGGTGAAGAACTGCTGAATGCGGTCGTTGAGATTTTCACCAAACATTTTCCTGACTTTGATGGCGATAGCGTAAGCATCACTCCATCCCGTACTGGTAAATATCATTCGATCACTGCACAGCTCCGTTTCCTTGAACTTGAACAGGTACATGCTGTTTATGCAGATCTGGCTGCTTGTCCTTTGATCAAAACTGCGCTTTAAACCTGATTTTGCTTCATGCCAGGTACATAAAAAAACACGCTTATGGGCGTGTTTTTTTTATGCTTATGAATTTACTGTAGACAATGACGAGCAATCACTCCCCTATCTGCCGCTGAAATCATTATAATTATTAGCAGTATTTTTTAATCTTTCCAAGGACGCACACTGTGACTGATGCGGTTCAAAAACCCTGCCTGATTATTCGTCAATATAATGACCTGACTCCCTATGAAGACCGCTTTCTGGAAATGAAAGCCCTGACTGAAAACCGTGATGAAAACACCCCGGATGAGTTGTGGATTTTGCAGCACCATGATGTACTGACCCAAGGTCAGGCCGGTAAACCGGAACATATCCTGATTCCAACTGATATTCCTGTCATTCAAACCGACCGTGGTGGTCAAGTCACTTGGCATGGTCCTGGTCAGCTCGTCGCATACTTTATGTTTGACCTGAACCGTCTGGGCTGGAATGTCCGTACATTGGTGTCTTATGCCGAAAACCTGATGATTGAACTACTTAAAAAGCATGAGATTGAAGCCTATGCCAAGCCCGATGCTCCGGGCGTCTATGTGAATGAGCGAAAGATTGGTTCTCTCGGCTTTAAAATCCGTAAAGGCCGTAGCTATCATGGCTTATCTTTAAATATTGATTGCGACCTGACTGGTTTCCATACCATCAACCCGTGCGGCTATGCAGGCCTGGAAATGGTGCGAATTAATGACCTCGTCAGCAACCCGCCAAAGTTTAATGACTTGTGTGTTGAAATTATTGAAACTTTAAGCAGCAGCGGTTACTTTAAGCAGGTGAACGTCGAGCAAAGATAAAGCCTTTGCATTTTAACAATAAATAAATTAGAGTAATTACTCTAAACCAATAATATCAAGATAGGGATCATCACGTGATTGCGACAAAATCCGTAAAACCCGCTTTGCAGCTTGCCTATGTCAAACTGATGATGGATATCATTGGCCGTGGCCTGGTCATGGCAAGTCAGGTAGACCCAGAAATCAAACAGGAAGTTGCCCAGTTTCCCGCCAATTTTAGGCTTTCAATGAATGTTTTTCCACATGGCCCGGCCTTCGTTGCCCGGGTCACGGAACAACATCAGCTGGAACTGGTCAAAGAAAGCAATATCAAGCCAGACCTGACCATTACCTTTAAGCATCTGCATCATGCCTTTCTAGTGTTTTCCTTTCAGGAAAGCACGTCTCAGGCCTTTGCCAATGACCGCATGATTGCCGATGGTGATATTTCCTATGCGATCCGTCTGGTACGTTGCCTGAACAAAATGGAAGCGCTGATCTTGCCGAAAATGGTGGCGCAACTGGCAGTAAAAGAATACCCGAATAATCTGGGACTCAAAGATAAAATCATGGAAGCGAGCAGCATCTACTTAAAAGTCGCTCAATCTTATTTGAAACGGAGTGTATAACATGGCAAAACCTTATTATGAATTTTTCTGCCCAGTCAAAGTAATTGCTGGTCATGCCGCGTTAGAACACATTCCTTTTGAATTGGCCACTTTAGGTGCCAAACGTCCACTAATCATTACCGATAAAGGTGTACGTGCCAATAACCTGCTGGCGCCGATTGAAGCTGCTTTTGAATCGACCGATGCCAAAATTGCAGCGATTTTCGATGATGTACCGCCAGACTCCAGTTTAGGTACAGTGCGCAGCGCAGCACAGCTTTATCGTGATCATGATTGCGATGCCATTATTGCCGTGGGTGGTGGCTCAGTGATTGATACTTCAAAAGCGACCAATATTTTGGTCTCTGAAGGTGGTGACGACTTACTCAAATATTCTGGTGCGCATAACCTGCCTAAACCGCTGAAGCCATTTTTCGTAATTCCTACGACTTCAGGAACTGGTTCTGAAGTGACGATGGTTGCTGTGGTATCGGATACTGAAAAGAATGTGAAAATGCCATTTGCATCCTACTACCTGATGCCGCATGCAGCGATTCTGGATCCACGTATGACTCAGACCCTGCCACCGCATCTAACTGCCATGACAGCCATGGATGCGATGACTCATGCGGTAGAAGCTTATACCTGTATGGCAGCCAATCCAATTTCCGATGCCTATGCCACAGCTGCAGTGAAAAAAGTCAGTGCCAACCTGTTTAACGTACTCGACAACCCAACTGATGCTCAAGGTCGTCTGGAGCTGGCTCAGGCCTCTACCATGGCCGGAATTGCCTTCTCCAATTCAATGGTGGGTCTGGTGCACTCCCTTGGACATGCTCTAGGTGCAGTCGCGCATTTGCCGCATGGCCTATGTATGAATCTGTTCCTGCCTTATGTACTGGAATACAACAAGGAAGTGAATGGCGACAAGATTGCCGAGCTGCTGCTGCCATTGGCGGGTGCAGACATCTATGCACAAACACCAGCACACTTACGTGCAGACAAGACCATTGCTACAATTTTAACCATGCATGATCGAATCTATAGCTTGACCAAATTACCGCGCACATTAAGTGAAACAGGTAAGATTTCTGAAGCACAGCTGGATGAAGTTGCTGAAAAAGCATTAAATGATGGTTCCATCATTTACAACCCAAAAGAAGCCAGTTTGGAAGATTTGAAATCTATCTTAAAAAAGGCTTGGTAATTACTGAAAAATAAGCCAATATAGCGAAAAATTTAAGCCTGATGTTTTTTTAGACATCGGGCTTTTATCTTGCAGGAAATCGCCGTTTTTTGCTTCGAATGGCACATTTCGTGCAGGCCTAAATTCAAAAAATAGCTAGTAAAAGCCGTAATTTTAAAGTAGATTGGCGCGCTTTTATAGAAAATTGTAGGGGGGATCGTTCGTCTCAAACGATCCTTATTAAATATGACTGATCCTTGATCAACGATTAAGAGGATAACGCCGTTGACAAATTTCTCTGGGACTCAATCGGCAGCTAAACTGCAAAAAACGCTAGGGCTCTGGCACATCATTATTATTGGTTTAGCTTACATTCAACCAATGACCTTATTTGATACTTTTGGTTTGGTATCTGAAGAAAGTCATTTGCATGTTCCTACTTCTTACATCATTGCCCTGATTGCAATTTTGTTTACATCGATCAGCTATGGTCACATGATTCGCCGCTACCCTTCTTCGGGTTCGGCCTATACCTATGCCCAAAAATCGATTCACCCGAATATTGGCTTCATGGTGGGCTGGTCTTCCTGGCTGGATTATCTGTTATCACCAATGGTGAACATCATCCTAGCAGTGATCTATCTTGAAGCACTGTTTCCTGATGTGAACCACTGGGTCTGGGTAATCGTGCTGACTGCCTTCATGACCGGGGTAAACCTGCGCGGTGCACGCTTCGTGGCAAACTTTAACAGTTTGATCGTACTGGTACAGTTACTGGTGATCGGTATCTTTACCTGGATGGTCTTTACCAAACTGCAGGCCGGTTTCAATGCTGATGGTCCGATTACAGCTGAACAGCGTTACCAGCTTTGGAGTCTTGAACCGTTCTGGAATGAACTGACTTCGGTAGGCGCCCTGATTACTGGTGCGACCTTACTGTGCTTCTCATTCACCGGTTTTGACTCTTTAAGCTCTCTGGCAGAAGAAACCAAAGATACTGAAAACACCTTGCCTAAAGCGATTTTCTTGACTGCTTTAATCGCTGGTGTGATTTTCATTATCAGCACTTATTTCATGCAGCTGTACTTCCCTTCTACACCGGGTTCTTACTTCAAGAATATTGCTGAAACTCAGCCAGAAATTCTGCTTCTTGTAGGCGGCTCACTGTTCCAGTCTTATGTTCTGACTTTTGCGATCATTACCGTAATGGCGTCTGGTATCTCTGCTCATGCAGGTGTATCTCGTCTGATGTATGTCATGGGCCGTGATGGCGTGATCAACAAGAAAATCTTTGGTCATATCAGTCCGAAAAGCTATACACCAAACTACAACATTCTGATTGTAGGTGCAGTGGCCTTAACTGCTGGCTTCATGGATCTGGATATCGTGATTTCAATGATTAGCTTCGGTGCCTTGACTGCGTTTACATTCGTGAACCTGTCAGTGATTTCCCGTTATGCACTGCGTGATGGTCGTACTAAAACTGCAAAAGATATTTTCAGCTTTGTGGTCATCCCGATGCTTGGTTTTATCAGCATCTTTGCGATGTGGCTGGAAATTGAAGAAACTGCACTGAAATACGGTTTATGGTGGGCGATGTTCGGTATTTTGTACTTAGGTTACAAAACCAAGGGCTTTAAGCACCCTGCTCCACAACATAATGAGTTTGAATAATCGATATTGTTCATACCTAAAAAAGGCGCTTTATGCGCCTTTTTTATTTTCTTGGATAATGGACTGGGCTTATTGTAGGCGACAATCAAAACCCATCTGGGTATTTACCCGGTTATTCTGAAAGCCCAATTTTTCAATAAACAGATCACGATTGGATAATAGTTTCTGATCTTCCGGACTGAGTCGAGCCTTGTTTTTCACTGCCATTTGATACATTTCATTCACCACGCCCTGAAAAATATCACAAACTTCCTGACGTTTGACTGATTTCATCTGACGTCCACGCCAAGTCCACTCGAAATCATCACGGCTGAGGGTTTTGCTCCATTGCTCAATGCGGCTATTTAAGCGTTGTTGCATCGCTGCCAGCCCCTGACGGATTTCTGCCTGAGTAATGGGCTGAACTGTATCTTGTGATGATAGTGATTGCTGTGGCGCTTCTTGAGCCTGTGTCATCATGCTGGCCAGCAATAACGTACTACATCCTGCTAAAAACCATCCTTTTTTCACATCTTGTTCCTTTTTTCTATATTCTCAAGAGCTTATCTACAAGATTACCTGAAAGACCTAATATGCACCCACATCTGTTACATAAAATAAAAAAGCTGCCCTTAGGCAGCTTTTTAAATCGGTCCGTTGAACTTAAAGCGGTTTAAAACCCTGCTGACGCCATGCTTCATAGACAATCACAGCAGTTGCATTAGACAGGTTCAAGCTGCGTGAATTCTCTGCCATTGGCAGACGAATCCAGTGCTCTTTTGGGAACATCATACGTACATGCTCTGGCAAGCCACGAGTTTCTGGTCCCATCAACAAGGCTACAGAACGATTTAGATCTGAGGTATGTGGGGTTTCAAAACCTTTGGTGGTCAGCGGATAAACCGCATCTATACCTACGCCCTTAGTAGCCAGATCGGCCAGACAGTCTTCAATATTTTCCCAAATCTGCATATTGGCATATTCATGATAATCGAGACCAGCACGTCTTAGTTTTTTATCATCCAGTTCAAAGCCAAGCGGCTTGACCAAATGTAACTGTGCTCCCGTATTTGCGCATAGGCGAATAATATTACCTGTATTGGCAGGAATTTCAGGTTCATATAAAACAACATGGATCACAGCTTTTCTCTACTTTTGGGAGTTCAGTGGCTGTTTAGGACCACTTCAATTTTTCACGTAAACGCACCACTTCACCAATAATGGTCAAAGTTGGTGCCTGAATATGGTGCTCATTCACTTTCGATGCAATATCTTGGAGCGTTCCCACCACTACTTTTTGCTCTGGTGTGGTGCCTTTTGAGACTAGGGCCACAGGCATATCTGGACGCTGACCATGCTCAATCAATTGTGCACAGATTTTTTCCAGTCCAACCAGTCCCATATACAGTACTAAGGTCTGGTTTTCATAGACCAGTTCATTCCAAGGCAGCTCTGGTGAACCTTCTTTTAAATGACCTGTCAGGAAGCGCACGCTTTGCGCATGATCACGATGAGTGAGCGGAATACCAGCATAAGCTGAACAGCCTGAAGCTGCAGTAATGCCAGGCACGACCTGAAAGGCCACGCCAGCAGCAAACAGCTCTTCAATCTCTTCACCGCCACGACCAAAGATAAACGGATCACCGCCTTTTAGACGACAAACGCGCTTGCCTTCGCTGGCATATTTCACCAGTAAGGCATTAATTCCTTCTTGTGGCACTGCATGATTAGACCGCGCCTTACCGACATAGATCTTCTCTGCATCACGGCGACAGAGATCCATAATTGGTGCAGAGACCAAACGGTCATAGATCACCACATCGGCCTGCTGCATCAAGCGTAAGGCTTTTAGCGTCAATAACTCCGGATCACCCGGTCCGGCACCGACCAGATAAACCTCACCTTTTGGCTTTTGCCATTCATTTAAGGCTTGTTCAATCAAACGGTCAGCTTCAGCCAGATTGTCATTAAACACCTGTTCTTTCAAAGGACTGGCATATAAATTTTCCCAGAAGATACGGCGTTCATCGGGATTAGTGATCTTGGCTTTAACTGCACTACGCCACTTACCAGAGAACTCAGCCAGTTTACCCATACCATGCGGAATGGTAGCTTCAAGCTGAGTGCGGATCTGACGAGACAATACCGGTGAAGTACCGTTACTCGCGACTGAAATAATCAGTGGTGAGCGGTCGATAATCGCTGGTACCATGAAACGGCAATGTGGTGGATCATCAACACTGTTGACCAGCACATTTTCAGCTTCACAGTCTTCAAACACCTGACGGTTGACTCCAGCATCATTGGTCGCTGCAATCACCAGACGATAAGAGCGTAATGGAATTTCAGGATTGAAAGGTGCCTGAACATATTGACCGGCGGTCGCTTGAACAATCTCAAGCAGTCTCGCTTCAATCTCAGGTGCAACCACCGAAATGACTGCCCCTGCTTTCTGTAGCAATACCGCTTTACGGTATGCAATATGTCCACCACCGACAATCAGACAAGGTTGCTGTTGCAACTTTAACGAGATTGGAAAGATATCCACAAAATGCCTCAAAAAGTTTTAAATCTGACTGTCTAAGCAATTTTCATGCACATTTTGGTGCATACACCGATATTTAGTCGATGTAAGTTGCGCCACCCATATACGGACGCAGTACTTCAGGGATCTCAATTGAACCATCAGCACGTTGATAGTTTTCCATCACTGCCAGTAAAGTACGACCTACAGCCAGACCTGAACCATTCAGCGTATGTACGAATTCAGTTTTTTTCTGGTCAGCACGGTAACGCGCTTTCATACGGCGTGCCTGGAAATCCCACATATTTGAGCAAGATGAAATCTCACGATACGTATTTTGACTTGGCACCCAGACTTCAAGGTCATAAGTTTTGCATGCACCAAAGCCCATATCACCGCCACACAGAATGATTTTACGGTATGGCAGACCTAATGCCTGCAAAATACCTTCGGCATGACCAGTTAGCTCTTCCAGTGCCTGCATAGAGTCTTCAGGTTTTACAATCTGCACCATCTCAACTTTGTCAAACTGGTGCTGACGGATCAAACCACGGGTATCACGGCCATAAGAGCCAGCTTCACTACGGAAACATGGGGTATGTGCTGCATATTTTAGTGGCAGACGGTCAGCATCAATGATTTCATCACGCACGAAGTTGGTTACAGGCACTTCAGCCGTAGGGATCAGGTAGAATTCTTTTTCACCTTGCAGCTTGAACAGGTCTTCTTCAAATTTTGGTAATTGACCAGTACCACGTAGAGAATCTGCATTCACCAAATAAGGAACATAGGCTTCGGTATAGCCATTTTTAGTGGTATGCGTATCCAGCATGAACTGAGTGATGGCACGTTGCAGACGCGCTAAAGGACCTTTCAGAACGCTAAACCGTGAACCAGTCAATTTGGTCGCAGTTTCAAATTCCAGACCGCCCATCATTTCGCCCAGGTCAGTATGGTCTTTGATTTCAAAATCAAATTCGCGTGGTGTACCCCATTTCAGGACTTCCACATTGTTATTTTCATCTTTACCTTCAGGTACAGATTCATCTGGAAGGTTTGGAATAGACAGTGATTTTTCTTCTAGTTCAGCTTGCAGTTCAGCCAGAGCAGCTTCAGCAGCCTTAATTTCATCACCAATCGCAGACATGCGTGCCATAATTTCAGAGGCATCGTCACCTGCTTTTTTGATCTGCCCCACTTGCTTGGCACCGGCATTACGCTCAGCTTGCAAGGATTCAGTTTTGGATTGAATCTCTTTACGTCGAGCTTCTAATGATGCCCACTCCTCAACATTCAGTTGAACACCACGTTTTGCCAAGGCTAAATTTACAGCCTCAATATTATTTCTAAGTAATTTCGGGTCGATCATAGCCAATCTTTGGATAAGAAAAAAACTGGCTATAGTGTAAGCTCTTAACGTCAAAAAATACAGTGACTGACCTACCGGCTGGAGTTTATTAGCGCAATATTTAAAGGCTTGTTTGAGGCAGAAGCGATAAATATTCAGGCCGGATGATCTCGCTTAATGCTGTATAAGGTACTTTTAATTCTGCCATGTCACTGATTGGCTTACTCAACTCACCTGCCGGATAAACCAGTACCAAGCCCTGACCGTCAAAATAATAATTGTCGCTCAATGCTAATTTCTGCTGGGTGATTTGATAGCGATCTAGCCAGTCTTTATTTGCTTGATATAGAGCCTGTTTCAGTTTTTCATCTGTATTACCGCGCACAACCTGATGAAGAGCTAGACGTTTCTTCTGTTTTATATCTAGATTGACATATTCACTATGAGATTGTGACTGGGCACGTTCAGGCTGATGAGTAGTTTTGAAGATAAAAGTAGCTAGATGAGCATGCTGATTCAGGTAACTCACCTGAATGGAACGCTGATCAATAAATTTCGGCTCATCCTTTGCTTTAATTTTATTACTGGTCACTTTGCTAAAAGCGACCGGCTCAGTACGCTGGATCCGCTCCATAAAATACTGATCAATCCAGCTGATATTGGTATCTACAGTCTGCAAATCAAAACGCACACAACCTTCGATTTCACACACGACCTGATTAGCATCTTTAACCGGAATTGTTTTGGACTGAATTTGCCCCGTGTCTTCTGATTGCGCGGATGTAGTGACTGAAGAGGTTTGAGGCTGACAGGCAAATAGCCCAAGATTCAGACATAAGATACAACCGATCCAGCCTATTTTACATGAAGTCATTTTCATCCTGAGCTCCTAAAATTTTGCAATTTCATTGACTCAACTTTTGTTTATTCTAAAACGCCCGAACTTCCAGATATACGCCAACCTTGTAATGACTCCAAATCCATCCCGATCAGGAACAAAAAGAAGCAACCCGGAGGTTGCTTTTTTATTTAGGGTGTATTGATGCTTACTGATCAATAATGTCTGTGCCCTTTGGCGGAGTAAAGTTAAACGTAGATGCCGGAATCGTGGTATTCAGTTTT
This sequence comes from Acinetobacter sp. UBA3025, assembly GCF_002367915.1. Classification (NCBI taxonomy): domain Bacteria; kingdom Pseudomonadati; phylum Pseudomonadota; class Gammaproteobacteria; order Moraxellales; family Moraxellaceae; genus Acinetobacter; species Acinetobacter sp. UBA3025. The sequence continues at coordinate 1,193 of NZ_DFDO01000042.1, read as the reverse complement.
ACATTACTAAATTTAATATTCGTAGTCTGACCTAAGGAATCTTGCAAAATCATCAAGCTAGGCGCTTTGTTCGCACCAAAACTAATAGTCAGGCTTTCAAACACCCCATCGGTATTTTTCGGATAAAGCGTGTAATAGGTTTTAGCTTTATTCGGCTGGGTTACACGATAAGATTGCATAATCTGGCTGGTATTGCCGGACAATAATAATGCCGGTGTATTTGCCACCTGGTCGTCTAGACTCTGACGCACTGCTTGCTGCAAGTCCGGATCATAGATCCATACGGTTTTACCTGTAGTAGCAATAGTCTGTTTCGACGGGCTTGAAGTTTCCCAGTAGAATTTACCCGGACGTGCCACTTTCATCACACCTTTAAAGGTCTGGTTCATGTGCTGCGCGGTCAAGCCTTTTTTCTGGGTCGCTTTCGGATTAGTGACTTTAGTCGTTTGTTCAAAATTTGCAGTTAAGCTACGGATATTGCTGAGCTGTTTCACCAGATTCGCAGTAGCTTGCTGCTCCGTCGCTGCAGTTGCGGCAAATACAGTCGTGCTCATGACAGGTGCCAGTGTCGCCGTACCGATTGTTATGGCACATACAGTTTTACGAAGCATACTCATAATCTCACCTTTTTGTATTTGCATATCGCTATGTATCTAATGGCTCATCTTAAACGAATTTCAAAAACTAAGATGATAGAAAATAAGAAGTTTTGTATTGTTATTAATGCAGAATTCCTGTTTTTATTCATCATGATGAAGATTCAATAGTGATATTTACATTCGCTGTCACAGCTTTATAAGCCGATAAATCTTCATGCATAAAAAAACCCACAGAAACTGTGGGTCTTTTTTCTATTTCAGCAAATTATGCTTCAACAGATACGTAGCGACGGCCAAATTGACCTTTCACTTCGAATTTTACTACGCCATCAGCAGTAGCAAATAATGTATGGTCACGGCCCATACCTACGTTTTGACCAGCGTGGAATTCAGTACCACGTTGACGAACGATGATGTTACCTGCAGTTACAGTTTGGCCACCGTAAACTTTAACACCTAACATCTTAGGATTCGAATCACGACCGTTCTTAGTCGAACCACCGGCTTTTTTAGTTGCCATGTCTATTTACTCCTAGTAATTAGCCTGAGATACCAGTAATTTTCAACTCAGTGAACCATTGACGGTGACCTTGT
>NZ_DFDO01000101.1:33388-37259 GCF_002367915.1 Acinetobacter sp. UBA3025 | reverse complement strand
CCAGCATAATAACGCAGGAAGTCAATCGCTTCACGTACTTCAGCAATGGCATTGGCATAGGTTTTACCAGCTTCACGCGATAGCAGAACCATCAGGGGCAGCAGGCGTTGCTGCATCAGCTCGGCGGCTTTATTCAGACAGGCGGCACGTTCATTCTTTGGCAGATTGGCCCAGAAATGTTGTGCATTGGCAGCTTGGATCAGGGCAATTTCTGCCTGTTCAGTCGTTGCTTCATAAACGGTACCGACGATATCCTGATGCTGGGCTGGATTGATTACGTGTACAGTATTACTTGTATCTGGCTCTGAAAAAGCTGTGCCCATTGCTGCTGCCTGGAACTGGGTATTAGCCAGACTTGCTGCAACTTCATTTAAAACACTGAGTTCCGCGTCATTGGCTAGATCTAGTCCAGATGAATTGATACGTGTGCCATAAAGATCTTGAGGATAGGGAATATGAGGATGTTTGGCACCCAATACATTTTCTTGTTGAGCGGTCTTTATAATTGTCTGACGAGGATTTTCGATCAGATCTTCAACTTTTAAGCTCTTGTCCGCGATCCGGTTCACGAAAGAAGTATTGGCACCATTTTCCAGCAGACGGCGTACCAGATAGGCCAATAGGGTTTCATGATTGCCGACCGGGGCATAGATACGACATGGAATGCCGAGCTTACCAGCCGCTTTGTCACCGACCACATTTTCATATAGCGGTTCACCCATGCCGTGCAGGCACTGGAACTCGTATTGACCGGCATAGTAACGTTCCGGGTTGGCAAGTTGGTAAATGGTGGCCACAGTCTGTGCATTGTGAGTAGCAAATTGCGGGTAGATATAATCGGGTTCTGCCAGCAGTTTACGTGCGCAGGCAATATAGGACAGGTCAGTATGTACCTTGCGGGTAAATACCGGATAATCCGCCATACCTTCGATCTGGGCTTTTTTGATCTCGCTGTCCCAATACGCACCTTTGACCAGACGGATCATCAGGCGTTTCTGGCTGCGTTTAGCCAGATCGATAATATAATCCACTACATAGAAGCAGCGTTTCTGGTAGGCTTGAATCACAAAACCGATGCCTTTCCAGTTATTGAGTTCAGGTTCAAAACACAAGCGTTCTAAAAGCTCTAGGGAAATTTCCAAACGCTCAGTTTCTTCGGCATCAATATTCAGGCCGATATTATAGTTTTTCGCCAGAACTGCCAGATTCAGAACTTTGCTATACAGTTCATCATTCACGCGATCCATTTGCGAGCGCTGATAACGTGGATGCAGTGCAGACAGTTTGATGGAAATACCGGGACCGTTATAAACATCCTTATCTGTTGATGCCTTGCCGATGGCATGAATCGCATCCTGATAATCTTGATAATAGCGTTCTGCATCCGGATCGGTCAGCGCTGCTTCGCCGAGCATGTCATAAGAATATTGGAACCCTTTTTCTTCTAGACGTTCAGCATTTTTCAGGGCTTCATCAATGGTTTCGCCAGTCACAAACTGTTCGCCCATCATACGCATCGCCACATCGACCGCCTTGCGGATAATGCCACGGCCACTGCGTGCCAAAAGGCCAGTTAACAGACTTGACAGGCTTTTCTGTTGTGGGGTTTCCATCAGCTTTCCGGTCAGCATCAGTCCCCAGGCCGCAGCATTGACAAACATCAGCTGGCTTTGCCCAAGATGTTCTTTCCAGTTGCCCTGATTGATCTTGTCACGAATTAACAGGTCGCGGGTCGCCGTATCCGGAATACGCAGCAAAGCTTCTGCCAGACACATCAATGCGATACCTTCCTGAGAAGACAGCGAAAATTCCTGTAATAGCCCTTGCACAATGCCGGCCTTGCCACCTGAACCTTTACGTTCACGCAAGGAATGCGCCAGATCAAAAGCCAGGCTTTGGATTTTGTCCGTCAGTTCAGAGGAAATTTCACTATGTTCCAGCAACGTTTCCACGCACTCGGATTCTGCACGTCGCCATGCGGAATTAATGCGCTGTTCATATTCATTTTTATCCTTAAATTCAGCAATATAATTCGATTGCTGTAGGGCATTCGAGTGCGAATTTGGGCGTAGGATGGTGGACATAGTGACTTCCTGTACTGCGTCAAACGGTTCTTTGAGTTGAATGAGTTTTAATCTATAATCCCAAAATAATTGACGAATATCTCACTATAGTTTGTATTATTTTTAGAGAATAATTCTAATGAATAGCTCATATGTAAGCCTTGACCGAATAGATATTCGTATTCTTGATTTGCTGCAATCTGAATCGAAAATTTCCAATATCAAACTGGCAGAAATGGTGAACCTGTCACCAACAGCAGTACTGGCACGGGTGCAGAAATTGACCAAGGAAGGATTTATTCTCGGTTATGAAGCCCGTCTGAATCCGGTCAAGCTGAATAACGGTTTTGTAGTTTTTGTCGAGATACTGCTGGATAAAACTACACCGAATGTACTGGAAGAATTTTCTGAAGCAGTGCAGCATATTCCGGATATTGTGGAATGTCATATGATCAGTGGTGGCTTTGATTTTGTAGTGAAAATCCGCTGTGCGAATATGGATGAATTCCGTAAAATTTCCGGAGATATTCTGTGGCAGTTGCCGGGCGTAAAAGAAACCCGCAGTTATCCGGTGATGGAAGTAATTAAGGAAACCCAGCAGATCAAGCTGAAAGTACCTGCCAAAGCTAAAGTATAAAATGCTGATAAAACAAAAGGGACATAAAGTCCCTTTTAGTTTTTGAAATAGAAAGACTATTTCTTCATTTCTGCCATTTCTTTTTGATATTCGGCTTTCGCCAGTTCAAAACGATTCACTACATCGTGACTTGGAGCTTTATCTAGCAAACTAACAATCACAATGCTAAGCGCTGCCAGAATAAAGCCGGGAATAATCTCGTACAGACCTGTATCGCCCATATAATTTTTCCAGGCAATTACGGTTACTGCACCTACTACCATGCCAACAATTGCGCCATTGAGAGTCATGCGTTTCCAGAACAGCGAGAAAATGATCAAAGGACCAAAGGCAGCGCCAAAGCCTGCCCAGGCATAAGCCACCAGACCTAGAACTTTACTGTTTGGATTGATGGCCAATGAAATTGCAATCAAGGCAATCACAATCACCATGCCACGACCGACCCAGATCAGTTCTTTTTGCGAAGCATTTTTACGTAGGAAACCCTTATATAAATCTTCAGTCAGGGTAGTCGAGCAGACCAGTAACTGGCAGCTCAATGTACTCATAATCGCAGCCAGAATTGCCGCTAATATGATGCCTGCAATCCAAGGGTTAAACAGGATTTTGGTCAATTCCATAAACACGGTTTCAGGATTCTGGTTGACGATTGCAGCAGCAGGAAGGTCAGGATTTGCTGCAAAATAAGCAATCCCGATATAGCCCGCCGACATTGCACCCACCAGACACAGAATCATCCAGGTCATGCCGATCCGGCGTGCAGTAGGAATAGTTTTGACCGAATCTGCCGCCATAAAGCGCACCAGAATATGTGGCTGACCAAAATAGCCTAAGCCCCAAGCCAAGCTAGAAATAATCGCGACAAAACTTAGGCCTTCCAGCATATTGGATGCATGTGGACGGGCAGTTTCCAGTAGGGTGCCCACCTGTTGAGCGTTATCACCCAATGCCAGATAGGTAATGATGGGTGTAATAAGCAACGCAAAGATCATTAAGCCAGCCTGAAAGGTATCGGTCCAACTGATTGCCAGGAAGCCGCCAATACACACATACAGAATCGTGGCCACTGCACCGAGCCAAAGTGCTGTCGTGTAATCCCAGCCAAACAGGCTTTCGAACAGACGCGCACCTGCGACCATGCCGGAAGCACAGTAAATTGCAAAGAACACCA
>NZ_DFDO01000101.1:0-33154 GCF_002367915.1 Acinetobacter sp. UBA3025 | reverse complement strand
CCAGTTCAGCCAGGCGCCAATAATCAGGCCAATCGCAATCCAGACTTCTGACAGACCGGAAAAATAGATGGCTCCGGGTAAGCCCATCAGTAGCCAGCCACTCATGTCGGATGCACCTGCGGAAAGCGCAGTCACGACACTGCCCAGACTTCGCCCACCCAGAATATATTCATCAAAATTGGACGTCGCACGATAGGCATATAAACCGATCCCAATCATGGCGACGATATAAAACATAAAAGTAATCAGTGTCGGGTTAAGCGAGCTCATAGGCAGAGTATCCTTAAATTTTGAACATCATCATCCGGGATGATTTTTGAACTGCATTCACAGGGCAGTGATTCAAACATGGTTTAAAAATTACACTCTGTAACAGTTGAGCAGCTTTTGTGTGTATTTTATGTAAATTAAGAATTTTCTCATATAAATGAAGAATTAGTAGAGGGTTATAAAATACAAAGTTACACATGGTTTTGAAGAAAAATAAATAATTTTAATAAACAGTTAAATTCATTGAACTTTTGTATTTTAATTACACAATTTTACAAAAATAACAACAATCTCGAATTAGACATATTTTGTTTCAAATCCTGCTTAAATCACTTCTATTTGTTTTTAGGGCCTCTCTTCATAGTGAAGGAACACCATTCTGAATGGTGCATCATTGCTTAGAGTAATATGACATGGACAATATGTTGCAAATAGAATCAAGTCGAATTGAACAAGATTTATTGGGTAAGAAGCAAATCCCTCAGCACAGCTATTATGGTATTCATACTTTGCGTGCGATTGAGAATTTTCATATTTCAGGTCTGGCAGTAGGTCAGCAAGCACACTTTATTCGCGCATTGGCGCAAGTTAAAAAAGCAGCAGCACAAACGAATTTACATTTTCAGAAAATATCAGAACAACAAAGTAGTGCTATTCAACAAGCCTGTGATGAATTGATTCATCAACCTCAGGACTGGCAGGAGGCATTTCCGCTTGATCCTTATCAGGGTGGAGCCGGTACTCCTATCAATATGAATGCAAACGAGGTCATTGCAAATCGGGCACTAGAATTGCTCGGGCATCGTAAAGGCGATTACCATATCCTGCATCCAAATGATCATGTGAATACTTCACAATCAACCAATGATGTCTATCCCACGGCACTACGTCTAGCGACTTATACACGTCTGGATGAACTGCTTCATGTACAAAAATCGTTGATTGATACTTTATATAGCAAGGCATCAGAGTTTCAGTATGTGATCAAGATGGGGCGTACCCAGTTACAGGATGCGGTTCCAATGACCCTGGAACAGGAATTCCGTGCTTTCGCAACCTTATTAAAAGAAGACCTGAAGCTGATTGAGCAAATGCGTCAGTTATTGCTGGAAGTGAATCTGGGTGCAACCGCCATTGGAACCGGCGTGAATACTCCAGATGGTTATGCCAAACATGCAGTACAAACTTTAACGAAAATTACTGGCCTACCTTTAAAAGGCGCGGAAGATTATGTCGAAGCGACCAGCGATTGTGGCGTGTTTATTATTCTGTCCAGTAGTCTGAAACGTCTGGCTGTTAAGTTGTCCAAAATCTGTAATGACTTGCGTCTTTTAAGTTCTGGCCCGCGTACCGGTCTGGCGGAAATCCGTTTGCCAGAATTACAGGCGGGTTCTTCTATCATGCCAGCTAAGGTCAATCCGGTTATTCCAGAAGTAGTCAATCAGATTGCGTTTCGTGTGATTGGTAATGACCTGACTGTGACAATGGCAGCAGAAGCAGGGCAATTACAGCTTAATGTTATGGAGCCGGTCATTGCAGTATCCTTAAATGAATCCATCCAATTATTAACTCAAGGTATGCAGACCCTACAACAAAAATGTATTGCCGGGATTCAGGCCAATGAACAGAACTGTTTAAATGCAGTGATGCGCAGTATCGGGATTATCACCTTACTGGAACCACTTTTAGGTCATGCCACTTGTGATGAAATTGGCAAGCAATGTATTCGTGAAAATAAAACTGTACCCGAAGTGGTGCTGGAACTGGGTTTGTTAAGTGAAATTCAGCTGGATGAAATTTTTGCCTTTGAAAATCTGGTTTCAGAAGTCCCAATGATGAATCAATGGGAACAGGTATCCTGAAAGTTTAAGGATGAGCCGAATATAGATTCGTGCTGATTTTAACCATTTGCCTCAAATCCCGTCTGTGGGTTTGGGGCATTTTCATCTAGACTATATCGATGACACAATGAATTGAGTGCATAGCATGTTTGATAAAATCAGTAACTTATTTAAATCAAATAAACCTGATCCGGCTCAGATTTTTCTGGAAGAGAATCATATCCAATATGTAGAAGGGACTGGCTATATTGTGGATGGGATTAATTTAAATCAGGAGCTGGGTGAGCGACTGGAATATTTGTCTAACCGACGGATGAAAACTTTTGATGATTTAAAAACGCTATATTCAACTGCAATGATCATTAATGAAAAAATTGATCTGGAAATTGCCAATCAGCGTTTTAATGCAAAATTAGGAAATACTGAAGAAAACCTGCTGCAATTTAAAATGATTGTGAAAAAGTTAAATGACTATTATCGTAACTTTTTACGCGACAAAAAATAACGGAATCATAGGCTGATTTTATCCTGTGCAGTCAATCTGTAACGACTGCATAAAAATAACGAAATAGTACCAGATCATCGTGATAGTATAAGCTTCATGTTGTTTAGACTTTAAAGCTATATACATGTTCCAACAAGAAATTTCCCAACTTAATTTACCCAAGCTCAAGGCAGGCGAGAAACGCTGGTTAGGCAATCTGCAAGGCTCGTCTACTGCATTATTGCTGAAAGAAATTATCAAGCAGCAGCAATCGCGCCTATTTGTCATTGTTGCGCGTAATAACCAGCATTTGGGTCAACTGGAAAGTGAACTGGAATTTTATGGGATTAAACCGACCATATTTCCAGACTGGGAAATTTTGCCTTATGACCGTCTGTCACCGCATCAGGATATCGTCTCTGAACGTCTGGCAATTTTATCTAATATGCCCCAAGGTGGCGTATTGTTGCTGGCAGCTTCTACATTGGCACAGCGTGTTGCACCTACTTCATGGGTACTGGGTGAACACTTCGATATTCGAGTCGGGCAAAAGCTGGATCTGGAACAGCAAAAGAAAAAACTGATTCAGGCTGGTTATCATCTGGTCGACACCGTTTATGATCATGGTGAATTTGCAGTTCGCGGTAGCATTATCGATATATATGCTTCAGGTCAGGATGCACCAATCCGGATTGACCTGTTCGATGATGAAATTGAAACCCTGAAATTTTTTGATCCGGAAACGCAACGTACTACGCAAACTCTAGAACAATTTACCGTATTACCTGCACAAGAATTTCCCCTTAAGGAAGGTCGTGCTACTTTCCGTGACCGTTATGCAGAATTTTTCCCCACAGCTAATCCAAAGAAAAATCCAATTTATCAGGATGTAATGGATGGCATTGCTTCACCGGGAATTGAGTTCTACCTGCCTTTATTCTTTAGTCATGAAGCGATGCAAGGGCAAAGTACCTTAATTTCATACTTACCAAAGAATGGCATTGTCATTACAGATAAGGCGTTGGAGCAGAGTTTAGAACAGTTCTGGCAGGACGTAACTCGCCGTTATGAAGATCGCCGTCATAATATTGATCAGCCGATTCTGCCGCCTGAAGCACTGTTCTGTCCGACCAATCAGCTTTTAGAACAGCTAAATCAGTTTAGTCGCATCATTGCGGCACAAGAAGCTTTTGATGAGAAAGCCGGCGTGATTAATCTGGATACCCAGTTACCACCACGCTTGCCTGTTGATCCAAAACGTGAAAAGCCCTTTACCGAAGTCAAAAAATATATTGATGCGGCCGATCATCCGGTTTTACTGGTTGCTGAAAGTGCCGGTCGTCGTGAAACCTTAAAAGATGCGCTGCGCCCAAGTCTGGGCGATATTCCGACCGTAGAAAACTTTGATGCTTTTGTTGAATCTCTGCATGCGATTGCGATTACCAGTGCACCATTGGAACGTGGTCTGGTTCTGACAAATCGGATCAGTGTGATCTCGGAAAATCAGCTTTACGAACATCGTGTGGTCCAGCGTCGTCGCAAGCGTCAGCAGGAAGTATCAGAAGAATTCCTGATCCGCAGTCTGACCGAGCTGAGCATTGGTGCACCAGTGGTACACATTGATTATGGTGTAGGACGTTATGCAGGCTTAATTACTTTAAGTATCGATGATCAGGACCATGAATTTCTGCAACTGGACTATGCTGAAGGCGCTAAAGTCTATGTGCCGGTGACTAACCTGCATCTGATCAGCCGCTATAGTGGTGGCGATCCAGATCTGGCACCTTTACATAAACTGGGTACAGATGCTTGGAATAAAGCCAAGCGTAAAGCTTTGGAACAGATTCATGATGTCGCAGCTGAGTTATTACATATCCAGGCACGTCGTTCATCTAAGCCGGGGATCAGTTTTGAAGTTGATCAAAGTCTGTATATGCAGTTTGCCAGCGGCTTTGCCTATGAAGAAACACCAGATCAGGCCAATGCGATTGAAGCCACACTATATGATATGCAGCTGGCAAAACCAATGGACCGTCTGGTCTGTGGTGATGTCGGCTTTGGTAAGACTGAAGTCGCCATGCGGGCAGCTTTTGTTGCAGTACAGAATAATCGCCAGGTCGCGGTATTAGTACCTACTACTTTGCTGGCACAGCAACATTATGAATCTTTTAAAGACCGTTTTGCGGATTGGCCTGTACGCATTGAAGTACTTTCTCGTTTCGGTTCTTCTAAAGCGCATACCAAAACCATTGAAGACTTGGCAGATGGCAAAGTTGATATTGTCATCGGCACCCATAAGCTTTTACAGGAAAATGTCCAGTTCCATAATCTGGGGCTAATGATTGTTGATGAAGAACATCGTTTCGGGGTGCGTGATAAAGAACGTATTAAAGCCTTGCGTGCCGATGTGGATATGCTGACCCTAACAGCAACGCCAATTCCACGTACCCTAAATATGGCCTTTAGTGGTATGCGTGATCTGTCCATTATTGCAACACCACCAGCACGCCGTCTGGCTGTAAAAACTTTTGTGCAGGAACATACCAGCGACACCATTCGAGAGGCGATTCTGCGTGAATTACTGCGTGGTGGTCAGGTCTATTTCCTGCATAATGAAGTCGATACCATTGACCGTGCTGCAGAAAATATCCGGAATCTGGTGCCTGAAGCGCGTGTCATTGTGGCACATGGTCAGATGCGAGAACGTGAGCTTGAGCAGGTGATGCAGCAGTTCTATCACAAGGAATACAATGTTTTGGTGTGCTCGACTATTATCGAGACCGGGATTGATGTGCCGAATGCCAATACCATTATTATTGAGCGTGCAGACAAGCTCGGTCTTGCACAGTTACACCAGTTGCGTGGCCGGGTTGGGCGTTCGCATCACCAGGCTTATGCCTATCTGTTAGTGCCATCCCTAAAAGCCTTGAAAGGTGATGCAGAAAAACGTCTGGAAGCGATTCAACGTGCCTCTACGCTGGGTGCGGGCTTTATGCTGGCCACCGAGGATCTGGAAATTCGCGGTGCAGGTGAACTTTTAGGTGAGCAGCAAAGTGGTTCGATGCAGGCGATCGGTTATAGCCTGTATATGGAAATGCTGGAAAAGGCGACTAAAGCGATTCAAAAAGGTAAAACGCCGAATTTTGATGCGCCATTGTCTTTAACTGCGGAAATCAACCTGCATATGCCAGCCTTGATTCCGGACGATTATCTGGGTGATGTACATCAGCGCTTGCTGTTCTATAAACGCATCAGTAATACCGATACTCAGGAAAAACTCGATAATATCCGTATGGAACTGATTGACCGTTTTGGCATTCCGCCGCAACCGGTGAAACAGTTATTTGCTGTGCATCAGCTACGTCTTAAAGCTGAGCAGCTGGGCATTACCAAAATTGACATTGGTGGGCAGGGTGGCCATATCGAGTTTGCGCCAGATACACCAGTTCAAGCCATGAGTATTATCCAGATGATGCAGAAACATCCGACCTATTTCAGGATGGAAGGCGGTCAGCGATTAAAAGTGATGGTGATGCTGGAAGATTATCAAAAAAGAATCCAGTTCATCAGTGATTTATTGGATAGCCTATTAAAAGAGCTAAATTAATAGTTTTAGTTTTCATGGAATATGAATATTCACGCTATATTTCATTTTTATAAATATAGTGTGAATATCAGCTTGTTTTCATATGAAATTATTTAAGCTAATAGTTTGCCGTTTTGTCCTTCACAATTCATACAAAATTGCCCTAAAGCGCCCGCTTACAATACTCAGCCGCAATTGTATATGGTAGTATTAGCCATCATTCTAATTTTGCATCATTTATAAAGATATGTTTAGTTTGCATCCACAACTTGCTCAAGATACGTTTTTTGTAGGCGACTTTCCTTTATCAACATGTCGTTTGATGAATGATATGCAATTTCCGTGGTTGATTCTGGTTCCGCGTGTACCAGGCATTACCGAATTATATGAATTGAGCCAAGCTGACCAAGAGCAGTTTTTACGTGAATCAAGCTGGTTATCTAGCCAGTTAGCGCGTGTATTCCGTGCCGACAAAATGAATGTCGCAGCTTTGGGCAATATGGTGCCGCAACTGCATTTTCATCATGTGGTGCGTTATCAAAACGATGTGGCATGGCCTAAGCCGGTATGGGGCACTCCAGCAGTTCCTTATAGTAGTGAAGTATTGGCACATATGCGTCAAACCTTGATGCTGGCTTTACGCGGTCAAGGGGATATGCCATTTGACTGGCGTATGGACTAAGCGTTGACATACATTTTATGGTCCATTCAGGATTCTGGACTTTAAGAGAGTAATTGAGTGCAATTAGACGACTGGATTCATCAGGAACCGAAACAGTTTGAATATTTCCATCGGATGATGGGATATATCATGCTGTCTCTGGTTCTGATCGTCTATCACTATACGGAACCGGACACCAATTACCAGATTTTTGTTCCGTTATTTCTGGCACTGGTTTTGGTGATCACACCGAAATTATCCCGGTGGATGATTTATAAATACGACTATAATTTAAAACGTAATTTCTTCTTTGTTCTAGATGTGATTATCGTATCGGTTGTACTTGCAGCTGTGCATCTGGATCTGGTGTTGTCTCTACTGGCAGTGGTCACATTGCTATATACCGCCATTAATAACAAGATTTCGTTCATGATGGTGTCACTGGCTGGCCTGATTGGCACCATGATCTTTTATCTGTCTACCATTGGCATTTTTGGATTTACCAGCTATTTCAGTCCAACCAGTACCGAACTCACCGTACTAGGTTTCATCTGTCTGATTACTTATTTTGGTGTTGGAAATTTCTATCAAAGCGGTCGTATGCAATATATGACCCAGAAGAAAAACCATTATTTCGACCAGATGAACCGTTATATGGAATTCTCCAATCAGCTCAGCCGTTATGCGCCAGTGCAGTTATGGCAATCCATCATGAAAGGCGAATCTGAAGCTAAGATCGAATACAAACGTAAAAAACTCACGATTTTCTTTTCGGATATTCAGGGATTTACAGAGCTTTCTGAAACTCTGATTCCGGATGACCTGGCTTTCCTGCTGAATGACTATTTAAGTCATATGACTGAAATCGCCAAGAAATATGAAGCAACAGTCGATAAGTTTATGGGTGATGCCATCCTGATCTTCTTTGGCGATCCGCATTCAGATGGTGTAGAGCAGGATGCTAAAAACTGTCTGGAAATGGCAATTTCAATGCGTCAGCAAATGAAATTGTTACGCGAACGCTGGATCAAAATGGGTTATCCGCCATTACATATCCGTATGGGGATTTCAACCGGTTATTGCCACGTGGGGAACTATGGCGCCAATCACCGTATGGCCTATACGATTGTTGGTCGTGATGCCAATCTGGCTGCACGCTTACAAAGTGCTGCGGAAGTTGATGAAATCCTGATTTCTGAAGATACCCATAACCTGATCAAAAATGACTATCTATGTGCACCTAAAGAGCCAATTTTCCTGAAAGGGATTAAGGCGCCGGTTCGCACTTGGCAAGTGATGGAAAAATATGCCTTCCAGAAAGTTGAATATCAACGCTGGTTTGATTATGAATATAAAGGTTTCCATTTACTGTTAAATCTGGATGAAGTGCAAAACTATGATTACCCAGAGTTGTTGCATGTGCTAGAAAAAATGATTAAACGCATTCGAACCCAGCAGCAACTGACCAACTCTCAAGGAATTGTGAAATTAAAACTTGAAGATGAAGTGATTGAACCTTTATCTGCTGAAGAAGCATTTCGAGCAGCTGAACGATCAAAAGTCATCTAATTTTTATGATTTAAATAAATGATAAAGACCATAAAAAACCACGCTTAAGCGTGGTTTTTTGATTTCAGAATCTTAGTGATTTTCTGAAGCATGATTAATGGTATATTTTGGAATTTCAACTTCCAGATCTTCATCCACAATCTTCACTTGGCAAGACAGACGGGAATCAGGCTCTAAACCCCAAGCACGATCGAGCAGATCAGCTTCGACATCATTCATTTCTTCAAGGCTGTCGAAACCGCGACGAACAATTACGTGGCAAGTGGTACATGCACATGACATATCACACGCATGTTCAATCTTGATTCCGTTTTTCAGCATGCTTTCACATAGATTGGCATCTTGTTCAACTTCAAACTCAGCGCCTTCAGGGCAAATTTGCGCATGTGGAAGAACTTTAATACGTGGCATAGTCTTTACCTTAAATTAGTTTGAGTTTGACCAATCGTCGAGTTTAGTGCCTTTAAGGGCAGCATCAATATGTTGATTCATGCGCAGAGCAGCAAATGCATCACTATGTATTTTAAGCTGTTCTACTGCAGATTCAATGGCTTTGATATCTGTGCCTTGTAGCTCGGACTCAAGTCGTGCTTGCGCAGCAGTCAGTTCTGCCAATTGCTGTTCATTCATCAATTGAGCATCTACTTTCAGTGCCTGAACCAGTGCTTCAAGTTCACGTTGTGCTTCCACCTTGGTTTCCTGTAGATGACGAAGATTTTTGTCTTCTTCAGCAAACTGATAACCTTCTAACAGCAGACGTTCAGTATCTTCACTCGACAGACCGTAAGATGGTTTGATATCAATTTGTGCAGTCACACCTGAAGTCATTTCTTTGGCAGAAACGGTTAATAAGCCATCCGCATCCACTTGGAAAGTCACTTCAATGCGTGCCTGACCTGCGGTCATTGGAGGAATGCCATGCAGGACAAAACGGCCCAAGCTGCGGCAATGTTCTACCAGATCACGTTCACCTTGTACCACATGAATCAGCATAGCAGTTTGGCCATCCTGATACGTCGTAAATTCCTGGCGACGTGCGACTGGAATCGCGGTATTACGTGAAATCAGACGCTCAACCAGACCGCCCATGGTTTCCAGACCAAGAGAAAGTGGAGTCACATCTAATAATAATGATCCATCTTTGCTGTTACCAATGAGCTGATTCGCTGTAATTGAAGCACCAATCGCAACCACTTCATCCGGGTTAATGGTGCATAGAGGCTCTTGGTTAAACACATCACGTACTGCTTTTTGCACGGCGTACGAGCGGGTAGAACCACCTACAAGCACCACATTCTGAATATCATCAAGTTCCAGCTTGGCATCACGCATGACACGCTTACAAACGCTGATGGTTTTATCCAAAGCAACCTTGATGATTTCTTCAAAAGTCGGGCGATCTAAAGTCAGGCTTTGATCAAGCAGCTTTAATTCAACTGAGTCTGCATCAGATAATGCTTCTTTAGCTTTACGCGCAGCAGTAATGAAATGCGCATATTCAGCATCATCTAGGGTTTCGATATTAAGCTGTTTTTTAGCCCATTTTAAAATCAGACGATCCAGATCGTCACCACCTAGAGCAGTATGGCCACCAGTCGCTAATACTTCGAACACACCTTGAGAGAAACGCAGAATGGATACGTCAAAGGTACCGCCGCCCAAGTCATAAATCACATAGTTGTGATCTGTGCTCAAGTTGGTTTCCTGATCCAATCCATAAGCCACCGCAGCAGCTGTTGGTTCATTCAATAAACGCAGAACGTTTAAACCGGCCAGTTGCGCGGCATCACGTGTTGCCTGGCGTTGTGCTTCATCAAAGTATGCAGGAACCGTAATCACGGCACCATTAATCTCATTTTTTAAGCTGGCTTCAGCACGTTCTTTAAGCTGCTTTAAAATTTCCGCAGAAATCTCAACTGGCGTTTTACGTCCTTGCGCAGTTTCAAATGCCGGCATTTCATTCGCTTCGCCCACCAAGGCATAAGGATGCTGGAATTTAATATCTGCTTGGGAGCGACCCATAAAACGTTTTACGGATACAATCGTATTTTTAGGATCGGTGGTAATAAAAGGTTTGGCATCATCGCCATATTCAGTGCTTTGTGCTGCATAATGAACGATAGAAGGAAGTAACACACGACCTTGTTCATCTTTGAGTACTTTGGCTTGACCTGAAAGAACCGTGGCAACCAAAGAGTGGGTGGTGCCTAAATCGATACCAATTGCAATGCGGTGTTCATGTGGTGCACTTGATTGACCTGGTTCTGCAATCTGCAAGAGAGCCATAGTGTTACATCCTTTGCACGTTAAAATTAAATAGAAAAATTAAAATTCATCATCAAGATCAAAGCTGTCATCATCTAGGAAACGGTCTTCCGCTTTGTCGATGTCTGCCATGACTTTAACAAAGAAACGCAGTTTACGCACGGTATCGCGAGCTTCACTCCAGTCTTCATCTTCATAGTCGATTTTGAACTCACGAACCAGACCATCAATCCATTGCTGAACTTCAACTTTCAGAGAGGAAAGATCTTCAGCCGATGAGGCTTCATCTAATTGTTCGCGAATTTCCAGCGCATCCTGAAGAAATTCAAAATCGCTAATAGACTGATCCAGATGATAGTCCTGTTTTTTTAAAGACAGTAAATAAGCTGCACGGCTATCAACCGCTGACAAAGCCTTGAATGCCTGGTTGATCTCGCTTGATTTAATCAAAGCCTGATCTTTATCTTCAGCTTTATCGGGGTGATATTGTTGCTGCAACTTTAAAAACTCTGCTTTTAAAGTGGCTAAATCAATATCGAGTGCTACAGGAAGATTGAACAACTCAAAATGATTCATGGGAGATAGAGTCCGCGATTAATATGCAAAAATGATTAAACTTGATGACAATTAAAATAACTGCCTAAATGCAATTAAAACAGTGTATTTCACACTGTTTTAATGCTGAAAAAAGAGAATTATTGCTGCAATCAGACAGTGAATGACTCACCACAACCACATTCACCTTTTTTATTTGGGTTATTAAATTCGAAGCCTTCGTTCAAGCCGTTTTTCACGTAGTCCATTTCTAGACCTTCGAGATAAACCAGACTTTTTGGGTCTACGAAAACTTTAACACCAAACTGTTCAAAGACCTGGTCATGAGTATCGACTTCGTCGACAAACTCAAGAACATAAGCAAGACCAGAACAGCCTGAAGTTTTCACACCAACACGAATGCCTTCACCCTTACCGCGACTTTTGAGGTAATTGCTGATATGAGTTGCTGCATTTTCAGTTAAGTGGATCATGAAAACTCCGTGAATCTTTCTTTAAAAAACGAATGATTAAGCTTTAGACTTCTTGTTACGGTAGTCTTCAACAGCCGCTTTAATTGCATCTTCAGCCAGTACAGAGCAGTGCACTTTTACTGGTGGAAGAGCCAATTCATTAGCGATATCAATGTTTTTGATCGCTTGTGCTTGGTCTAAGGTTTTACCTTTTAACCATTCAGTCACTAATGAACTTGATGCAATTGCAGAACCGCAACCATAAGTTTTAAAACGTGCTTCTTCAATCACGCCTTCATCATTTACCTGGATCTGTAAACGCATTACGTCACCACAAGCAGGTGCACCGACCATACCAGTACCAACGTTTTCTGCATTTTTGTCTAAAACACCAACGTTACGTGGGTTTTCGTAATGATCAATTACTTTTTCGCTATAAGCCATGTTGCTTCTCCAAAACTCGGGGTCAGCCTTAATATAAATATGGGGATTAAAAATTTTTTATCAATGAGATAGCAGCGTAAATACAGCTATCTCAGAGTCAAAAATTAGTGCTCAGCCCATTCAACTGTAGAAAGGTCGATACCTTCTTTGTACATATCCCAAAGCGGAGAAAGTTCACGTAATTTCTCAACAGCAGCTTTAGTGATATTTAAAACGTGATCGATATCTTCTTCAGTGGTGTACTTACCAAAGCTGAAGCGGATCGAACTGTGTGCAAGCTCATCAGAAAGACCTAATGCACGAAGTACATAAGATGGTTCAAGTGTTGCAGATGTACATGCTGAACCTGAAGATACCGCTGCATCTTTCAGTGCCATCATCAATGATTCACCTTCAACAAAGTTGAAACTTACGTTTAGGTAGTTTGCAACGTTTTGAGTTGGGTGGCCATTTAAGAAGACCTGTTCAAGACCTTGTAAGCCATTCCAAAGCTTGTCACGAAGGACACGTAAACGAGTTTGTTCAGACTGTAAATTTTTGCCTGCAAGTTCAAATGCTTCACCCATACCAACGATCTGGTGAGTCGCAAGAGTACCTGAACGCATACCACGTTCATGACCGCCGCCATGCATTTGTGCTTTTAGACGTACACGTGGTGAACGACGTACGAACAGGGCACCAATACCTTTAGGACCATAGATTTTATGTGCAGAGAAGCTCATCAAATCGACTTTCAATTGAGAAAGATCGATTTCAACTTTACCCGCAGCCTGTGCAGCATCAACGTGGAAGAAAATCTTTTTCGCACGGGTGATTTCACCAATCGCAGCAACATCAGTTGTCGTACCGATTTCGTTGTTTACCATCATCAGGGAAACAAGAATGGTGTCTGGACGGATTGCTGCTTCAACCATTTCTGGAGTAATTAAGCCAGTTTTTGGTTGCGGCTCAAGATAAGTAATCTCAAAACCTTCAGACTCAAGCTCACGACATGTATCCAAAATTGCTTTATGTTCAATTTTAGAAGTAATGATGTGTTTGCCTTTAGATGCATAGAACTGAGCCACACCTTTCAATGCAAGGTTGTCAGATTCAGTCGCACCTGAAGTCCATACGATTTCACGCGGATCAGCTTTTACTAAATTCGCCACTTGTTCACGGGCGTATTCAACTTTTTCTTCCGCTTGCCAGCCATAAGCATGTGAACGAGATGCTGCATTACCGAAGGTGCCTTCGAAAGTTAAGCATTCCATCATACGTTCTGCAACTTGAGGATCTACCGGAGTTGTTGCTGCATAGTCAAGATAAATCGGACGTTTCATGTCAAATACCTGTAACCGATAAAAGGGCTGAATCAATGTTTGCTGAATTTTGGCGTAATGACACGGTTTGAACGTTGTCACGGGCTACAAGGTCAGCAAGGGTGATTTTTGCGAGATAATCGGCAATGTGGTGGGAGAGTTCTTGCCATAAATCATGAGTCAAGCACATCGCGCCATTTTGGCAGTTGCCTTTATGGTCACAGCGAGTCGCATCAACTGTTTCGTTTACAGCTTCAATAATTGCTAACACAGTAATTTCATCTGCGCTGCGTGCTAAATGGTATCCACCATTGGCGCCGCGAACACTCGAAACTAGACCATGACGTTTTAGTTTCGCAAATAACTGCTCGAGATAGGCAACAGAAATAGTTTGACGTGCTGCAATTTCAGCAAGCGTGATCGTTTGTTCAGATGGCTGCAAAGCTAAATCAAGTAGAGCAGTCACTGCGTAGCGACCGCGAGTGGTTAGGCGCATGATTCGATACACATGGTTAGACTAGATGTGTAGATTTTATGAATCCCGACTAAATTAGTCAAGTTATTTTTGTGAATGGCGAGCGTATTTAATTTTCTGAAAATGAAAGAATTACGCGCTGATCCAATTATACACTAATAACGCAATCAAAAGTACTGTGATTATACTAAAGACCATATTGATCCGCTTTTGACGGCGTTCCATACGTTTAATGCGGTTGCGATACTGTTTAACTTCAACTTGCAGGCTATTAATTTTAGAACGCTGATCTTCAATTTTCTTTAATAAAGGCGCAATACGTTTTCTTGATGAAACAATATCGGTCTCATCTGCCGGTGGTTCAGATAACCAGTGTTTCCAGTCGGACAATACTTTAGGTAAGGCAAATAAAGTCAGTAAATCACGGAACTCGTCTTTTAAAACCTGATTACCGTCAATTCGCATTGCACGAATGCTTCTGCGATTGCCAAAGATAAAGATCTTAATCAGATCCATTAAAGTAGTGCGAACATCCAGATCAATAACTCTGCCTGGTGCTTTATAATCAAATAACAGCCCGTCTTTGGTAAACTGAACATAGAAATCAAAATATGGAATATAACTATTGATTTTTATTGTA
Organism: Acinetobacter sp. UBA3025; assembly: GCF_002367915.1. Taxonomy (NCBI): domain Bacteria; kingdom Pseudomonadati; phylum Pseudomonadota; class Gammaproteobacteria; order Moraxellales; family Moraxellaceae; genus Acinetobacter; species Acinetobacter sp. UBA3025. The sequence continues at coordinate 18,611 of NZ_DFDO01000101.1, read as the reverse complement.
ATATTCTCATCTACAAACTTCTTCGCCTGAAGAGCAACAACACGGTCATGTTTGAGAATGAACGTGAATATTGTTTCTAAAACGATTAAAGTCATCGTAAGCAACAAATGTGGTTGATTTTGACTTTGTTGCGATTCACTCATATATACAACCAATCCTTACCTGAAAATCAAAATGAAAAAGCATCCTGCTGAGTAAAAGATTTCAGGGTTAAATCAAATTAGACTTGAAATAAAGTGCTTTGTAGAACAGTTTAGCAAATCTATCAAGCCCTTAATTTGCTATTATGCGGTGATTTTGTAGATAATTTTATGATATTTGCATAGAAAATAAGCAGGAGTCGTGTACATGGATAAAACAAAAACGACACAAGATACAGATCAGGAATTGATTGAAGAACCAGTGAAGAGTAAGTCAAAGTCTGCTTCAGAGCGACGTTCAATGCTGGACTTTCGTAAATATACCAAGCAGATCTGGTTGGCTGGCCTTGGGGCATTTTCCCGGGCAGAGGAAGAAGGCAATAAACTGTTTGACTCGCTGGTCAAGGTCGGAGAAGAGCTGGAATCCAAAACAGCCGATATTGCAGATCAAACTGTGGAAAAAGTCTCCGAAAAAGCACGCGAATCTGTGACAGATACCAAAGATAAGGTTGAAAAACTGATCGACAACTCTGTTCATCATTCCTTGAATCGTATAGGATTAGTCACACTGAAGGATGTACAACATCTGGAGCGTTTAATTCTTCAGTTGCATGCCAAGGTTGATGAATTGACCTTGCAGCAAGAAAAAATACAGAAAGAATTATCGGAAAAAATACACACAAAATGATTTTCTTCATAATTCAATGTTTTTTTCGCATATATTTTGAAAAAAAAGAGGTTTATAAGTATTGCGTTTATACCTAAAGCATTGCTATAAAGGCGTTATGGTAGTTTAAACAAATTCTTGGACCTTAAATAAACGATATTAAGAGGACGTAGTTTTCATGAATAAATCAGAATTAATTGATGCAATTGCAGAGAAAGGGGGATTATCTAAGGCTGACGCAGGTAAAGCTTTAGATGCTACAATTGCTTCTGTTACTGAAGCTTTAAAAGCGGGTGATACAGTAACTCTAGTTGGTTTCGGTACTTTCGGCGTTAAAGAGCGTGCTGCACGTACTGGCCGTAATCCACAAACTGGTGCTACTCTTGAAATTAAAGCAAGCAAAGTACCTAGCTTCAAAGCAGGTAAAGGCTTAAAAGACGCTGTTGCTTAAGCTGCTTCAATCCTAAAACGCGCCTTCTTTGGCGCGTTTTTTATTGATAGATTTAATTGTTTTGATTAACACATTCATTCAATGGGTTTTTTCGGTTAAAATCCTCTGCAAATAAAATATTGGAATACTTATGGAATCTTTTCGTAAAGTTATTAAGGGTTGGTTGGGCAAGGTCTTGCTCGTTCTGTTTTTAACCCCTTTAGCGCTTGTAGGTATTGAAGGATATTTTAGCGGCGGGAATTCTGATGCAGCAAAATCAGTCAATGGAACTGATATCTCTAAACAAGAATTAGAGTCACTGACAAAATCATTCAAACAACAATACTTAAGTTATGCCAATGGTGATGAAACCTTATTAAATCAAAGCTTCATCGATCAAAAAGCGATGGATACCCTGGTTGCGCGTACCTTGCTTTTGCAACAGGCAGAAAAACTGGGGATTAGCCTAAGTGACCAGCAGATCGCACAAATGATTTCACAGCAGCCTTCTTTTCAGGAGAATGGCAAATTTTCTAATGCTTTATATGAAAATTACCTGAAATCAATTGGCATGACTAACAATGCTTTAGTAGAAAGTTTACGTAAAGACCATGCACTGAAAATGCTGTCTTCTACTTTTATGGATTATCCACTGGTCAGTCCGGTTGAAATGCAGCAAATTGCAGATCTGCAAACTGAACAGCGTCATATTCATATCGCTAGCGTGAATCTGGACAGCTATAAAAAAGCAGTAAAAGTATCAGAAGCTGATATTGCAGCATATTATGAAAAGCACAAATCCCAGTTCAAGCAACCGACTAGCGTTGATGTGGATTATGTGGTGATCAAGCCGAGCAATATTGATACTGCCAATGTAGCGGTTACTGATGCAGAATTGCAGGAAGCTTATAATAAATTTGTGGCTGACCAGAAGCAGAATGTAAAACCAGAGGTTAAACATATTCTGGTGACTGCAGATAGTCGTAGCGATGCTGAGGCCAAAAAATTGGCAAGCGAAATTGCAGCTAAAATCAAAGCTGGTACTACTTTTGCACAAGCAGCAGCTCAATATTCTGAGGATCCTGAATCTAAGTCTAAAGGCGGTGCTATTGCTGTCTATGAAAAAGGCGTGTTCGGTACTACCTTTGATCAGACTGTTGCATCTTTAAAATCTGGTCAAGTTTCAGCGCCTGTTAAAACGGATTATGGCTACCATATTATTTCAGTCCAATTGCCTGATGTAGCAGTTCCATCGTTTGAATCTCAAAAAGCACGTTTATCTGAAGAAGTATTGGCAGCGAAAAAATCTAATACATTCTCTGATACGGTAAACAGTCTGAATGATATGGTCGTAAGTGCGGACTCGCTGGATGTTGTTGCTCAGGAAGTGAAGGGTGTTCAGGTTCAGAAAGCAAATGGTGTGACCCTTGCGACACGTGATCCATTGCTAAGTAATGCAGCTGTCAAAGTTAAACTTTTTAATGATGACGTGAAAAATGGCGACCGTAATGCATCTTCAAGTATTCAGTTAGCCAATGGTGATGTGGCTTGGGTAAAAGTTCGCAATTATCATGCAGCGGGTGAGCAGACACTGGCAGAAGCTAAACCAGCAGTAAAAGCGAAACTGATTCAAGATAAAGCATTTGCTGCGGCTAAAGCTGAAGTTCAAACTGCATTGAATGAGTTTAAAACCAAGCCTGCAGCATCAGTTGCGAAAGGTAAACTGGTATTTGAAGATGCAGGCATCTATACACGCGCAGAAGGTCTGCTTAAGCGTGATGTACAACGTGCAGCATTTAGCGTACCAGCGCCTAAAGCAGGTCACTGGTCAGTAACGACAGCAAATATGCCAAATGAATTGGTTGTTGTGGCAGTTTCTGAAGTGAAGAAAAATCCGATCGATGTTTTAAGTGCAGAGCAACGTAGTGAACTAGTGAAATTGTATCAACAGCTTCGTGGTCAACAAGAATTTGATGACTATACGCGTTACTTAAAATCTCACGCAAAAATCAAATAAGATTTGATTGTAAAAAAACCAGCCTGAGGGCTGGTTTTTTATTTTTAAAATCTATATTCGTATGAATAATAAAATTAAATATTTGATATATAATTGATTAGGCTTCTTAAGCCTATATAAGTCCTTCATAAATAATAAATAAAAAGACATATAATGAAAAAAACATCACATTTTAATCTTGTTCCGCAACATGCGCAGGCTATTAAATCACCTCAGTCTCACCCACAACCAAACAATCCTGGAAAAGCACATGAATCTAATAAACCGGGAAAAGGTTATGATCGTGATGAAGATGAAACGGTAATTATTCTTCAACCTTCTACGCCTGAAGTCACAGAATTTAAAGCTCAGATTATTGGTACAGCAGATCCATTGGTAACCATCATTGCTACGTATAACGACCAGCAATATCAAACCACTGCTGATGCACAGGGGAACTGGTCACTCCCTAATCCAATTTTGAGGACAGGGTATGTCACTATTGTTGCTATAAATGCAGAGGGTATTTCTTCCCAGCAAATTGGTTTAGCGCAAATTGCACCGCCACTACCCAGCATACCTGTATTTTCTCAAGTAGAAGGCTATCTAGTCGGTACAGCAGATCCATATATAACGGTTGTTGTACGACATAATGATGTTGAATATAACGTTAAAGCTGATGCAGATGGGCAATGGATGCTTCTAAATCCACTGGTGCCGGGTACTACAATAGAAGTATTTGCCCGTAATGAATTTGGAGAAGAATCTCCATCTATCATTTCGGGTATGGCGCCACTTCCTGAAATTCCAATATTTCCAGATTGGACACCAATTACCCCAGTGATTTTAGATCAAGGTGAATATCTATCAGGTAAGGCAACACCTTATACACAGATTGTTGTGACGGCAAATGGTCATGAATATACAGTGAGTGTTGATCACGAAGGCAATTGGTCAATGCTTAATCCAATTGCACAAGGGGGAACTTTAGAATTGTATGCAGTAAATGATTTAGGTCTTAGATCTGAGATAATTGCATTGGCGATTCCAATGGTATTTTTTGAGCCACAAATGCCTGTTGAAGAGCCGGAACAACCAATTTATATATTGTTTGAACCTGTTGTACCAACAGTTTTAGAAAATGATGAGCAGCTTGCTGGTCAAGCGATGCCATATGGAAAAATTGTGATTTTTGCTTATGGTCTGGAATATGTTACTTATGCAAATGCAAACGGTGAATGGAGTATTGAGAATCCGATTGCTCAAGGTGGGTTTATAACTTTGTATTCGGAAAATGCTGTAGGCGACCGTAGTGAAAGTATTTCTGTGGCTAAGCTTAATTTTCCAGTAATAGAAGAACAACAGGTTTCACTTGAAGAGCTTCTTACTGTAGCAATTGAGCAACAAGAGCCTGCATTACTCGGTGATCAATCTGTTCAAAGCAGTCCGATCTTCTATTCAATTCAAGATTTTCAGCAATTACCACTTACTGAACAGAACTATATTATAGGCTAGTGACTCATACTGGATAAAAGAGCGAGATTTTATATCTCGCTCTTTTTAAAGTTATTCTGCTCTAAAAATTAGCTCATAACCTGTATATTTACGGATATTAATCACGCCAGTATCCAGAATCAGATATTGGCCTTTAATCCCTTGTAATTTGCCTCGGATCACTGGAGTTTTGTCCAGATTGTGAGATTTGATTTTCTCTGGATATTGCTCTACCGGATAGATGAACTCGCGCGGTAATTCCTTGTCCAAAACTTCAATATTTTCATTAAACTGCAAATTCTGATTAAACTCTTCACGAATGGTTTGAATTTTCGGTGCAAATTCTTCAATCAGCTGATCGCGAACTTCAATCAGATTTAACGGTTCCGCTTCGCCTTTGAGTAATTTACGCCAGTCGGTTTTATCTGCGACCTGAGTACCAAACATCACTTCCAGTTTACCGGAAAGACGGCGAGAACCCACTTTCATGATAGGAAGGGCTTGAGTTGCACCTTGATCCAGCCAACGAGTCGGCATTTGATTGATCCGGGTAATTCCGACTTTCAATGCACTAGAATTGGCCAGATAAACAATATGTGGCTGGAAGCAGACATTCTGTGCAAACTCATCTTCCCGGCAAGTGCCTAAATGATAATGGCAGGTTTCCGGTTTCATGATACACATATCACATGACGCTTTAGTTTTAAAACATTTAAAACAGTGGCCTTGTGAGAATGATTTAGAAGTTTTTTTGCTGCAAGAAACACAATAGATATTTCCTGTCCATTCAATCTCGATTTCCTGACCTAACTGGAATGGAAGGTTAATTTCTGATCCATCTAATATTAATTTATATTCAACATTTGCCCGCTGGGTATTTTGATCAGTTACACTAAGGTCTGTAAGACCGACGTGCATTTTATGGCAAATGCCCTGAAGTTCCATAAAAAATTACTCACTTAAATCATAAGGATGCAGTCATGGCTGAACAGAATGTCATCACTTCAATGCTAGACGATTTCGCCAAGGAACAGCCAATTCATACTGCTATTTGTATCGGGCAGGATTTAACCCAATCTCAATTTCAGCAATCTATTCAATGGCACTATTTTAACGTATCTGAGGTTTTAAATCTGCCTTTTCAACAGCGTTATGACCTAGCAGTAGTGATGCTGGACACTCCTGAAACCTTAGCATTGTCAGAACAGCAGAAGAGTCAAATTCTGGTTAAAATGCGTGATTTATTTGCAAAACGTTTGGTTGTGGTGAGTCGCTTGCAGGATGAAAAACTGCTCAGGTCTCTAGGTCTGACCCAGTTGATTGACAAGACGGTTCATGGGGCGGATTTTGCACTCTGGCAATTCAATATTTTGACTTATAAACATGTGCCAGACTGGTTTAACTCTAAATTCTGGGCTAACCCTGAAAACTGGGATAAATATCGCTGGTAAAATTGGAAAGCTAGGAAGGACTTATATCAGTATTGCAAATATTAACAAAATCCTGCATGGAAAATATAAGCCCAGACTCTATTCTGTAGAGAAGGCGTATACAGGAATGAGTTATGACCAATCTTAGTAGTATAGTAGAAATGCTGGCCAAGCAAGCTTTAGGAAATAACCAAGCTCAATCCCAGCAGCGTTCATCCCAGCAAGGGGGATTGGCAGATATTCTTGGATCAGTATTGGGTCATATCAATAATGCCAATCAGCAAAACCAGAACTCAAATCAGCAGCATCAAAATTCACAACAGCAAAACAAGCAAAATGGCCTAGGTGCAATTTTAGGTTCTGTACTCAGCCAGATCGGCGGTGGGAGCCAATCTTCCGCTCGACCAAGTTCTGGACTGGGTGGCAGTTCAACAACAAAGACTTTATTGATTGCTGTCTTGCCACTGGTCTTGGCCTGGATTCAGAAACAGGGCGGTTTGCAAGGAGCATTGGATAAGCTCAAAGGACAAGGTCTAAATAGCCAGGTTGATGACTGGGTATCTACTGGTCCAGGTGAAAATGCCAATGTCGATCCGCAGCAGGTGCAAAACCTGTTTGATGATCAGGAAGTGGAACAGGTCGCACAAGAGACACATGTGCCTAAGCAGGATGTCTATAGCGCCATTTCTCAGGTCTTGCCGCAGATTATTGATTCACTGACACCACAAGGTGAGCAGACCAGTAAACAGGAAGCCAATAACGATATTCAGAATGTATTGAATATGGTCTCAGGCTTGTTTAAAAAATAAATCTATCTATCCAATAAAAAATCCCGACTTTTAGCCGGGATTTTTTCTATTGAATTCTTTAAGCTTCTTCCAGATTCAAGCTAAAGAGTCGATTGGATTTACAGATCTTCTTGGCCACATAATGCGATTTTCTAAGACGGATTAAAATAATCTGAGACTGAAATTCCAGTTCGCCAAATTCAGGTTCAACCTGAACATAGTGTAACTGACCATACTCATCCCGAACTCGCGCTTGGGCAGAAAAGCCAGGACGGGCATTACCGCTTGAAATTGTAGCTAAACGGCCTAATAGGTTTACATCATTCTTTTTATATTTAGGTGGAATAACCTGATCCAGACAATGAATCATAAATACGGTAAAGAAAATCGCAATGATCAATGCCGGTAGAATGATGTAATAGGCAGGTAAGAAATGATATTCCTGTGAATAGATCAGAAACTGAAGAAAATAGCCGGAAAAGCTAAAATTCATCAGGAAGAAAAAAACAATCAGGGTTTTGGAAAATTTGACATTTAGCCATTCAACATTCTGAAAGTCATATGGAGAAATGCGTTCCAGGAGTTGACTGGGTTTAAGCTTAAAATAGAAGGCAACTGTTTTTGCCACGCCAAACAGAATGATGAACAATAAACTGAGATGAAATGGCATCAGGTTATAGTCAAGTAAAAACTCAGGCATGGCAAAATCCGTTTTAGCTATTATTCTGAAAGATAAATTCCGCCATCAGAATGCACGGTAATATCAACTTTTTCAAGTGATTGGCCTTGACAAGGTCCAGAAATACATTCACCGCTTTCGACTACGAACAGCGCGCCATGAGTAGAGCATTCAATAAATTCCTGATCACGGTCCAGAAACTGGTTTTCCAGAAATTCCAGTTCTACCTGTAAATGTGGACAAATATTCTGGTAAGCATAAAACGAACCATCACGCTGGGTAATAAAAATTGTATCCCCATTCGGAAGTTCAAAAGAGCGTGCTTCACGCTCTGGAATATCGTCAGTCATGCAAATTTTAAACATTAAGCACATTCCTTAAGAACATCTTTTAATAATGCTGTGTATTCTGAAATCGCCAGTCGTGGCCCAAATTGCGCTACCACTTGGCTAGACACCAAAATTGCCAGTTCTGCTGCTGTTTTTAAGCCAAGACCCGCATTAAGTGCATATAAAAAAGCACCCGCGAAAGCATCGCCAGCCCCATTGGTATCCACTGCAGTTACAGCACGGCCCGGCACAGTAAAGGTTTCACCATTATTGGAAATAAGCGCACCATCAGCTGACATTGTAATGACAACGTATTGACTTAATTCCTTGAGTTTAGCCAGAGCTGCTTCGATGGTATCTGTTTCGGTATACATCAATGCTTCTTGCTGGTTGCAGAACAAGAGATCAACGCCATCTGCAATCATTTCATCCAGACCGGCACGGGCATATTGCACCATCGCAGGATCAGAAAGGGTAAATGCGATTTTAACCCTATTGGCTTTGGCAATTTCACGCGCCTGTTTTACGGCCTGACGTGCTGTTTCGGAAGTGGATAGATAACCTTCGATATAGAGCCATTTAGCAGTTGTTAAAGGCTGGAAGTCAATCTGTTCATCTGTGAGTTCAGCAGTAATACCTAAATAGGTATGCATGGTACGTTCAGAATCTGGGCTGACTAGAACCATACAGGTACCTGTTACGCCTTCACTGATCGATTGGGTTGTAGTTTTAATGCCAGCTTCATTTAAGCCATGCAGATAGATATGACCCAAATCATCATTACCGACACGGCAGGCATAGAATGCAGAGCCGCCCAAAGCTGCAAATGCAACTGTAGTATTGGCTGCTGAACCGCCTGAAGCCTGACCTTTATAAGTTTGAGTTGCTTTTAAGTTTTGATACAGAGTAGCCTGAGCTTCACCATCCGCAAGTTGCATGGTGCCTTTTTGCAAGTGATGTGCAGTTAAAAACTCATCAGAAACTTTAAATTCCTGGTCAATCAGCGCATTGCCAATCGCAAAAAGGTCAATAGTAGACATATCCAAATATCACATTAAAAATGAAAGTGCTAAGTTTACACGATTGCTCGGGTTTGCTGTAGTTCACTGAAACATTTTCAGAATACTTTAAAAAATACTGTAACTTATTCAGCTTGAATCTTTGGTCTAAGAATTGATTTATTTTTAAACGGTAGCGAGTGCAGCCATTGATTTAAAGGTTGGATTTTATTTATAAGATTAGAGTACCAAGCAGTTATACTGGTGCGACATTTGAACAATCATCTAAAACAGTGTGGGTATATGGATATTAAGATTGTAACAGCCGAGCAGCTCCCTGATCAGATTGACACTTTAGCGACACTGGCGCGTAAAGAAGGTTATGACCTGATTGATAAGTTAATTGAAGAATACCGCACTGGAAAAAACTGTTTCAGTCAAAATAATGAATTTCTGGCCTGTGCCTATGATGGCAATAAACTGATTGCCTGTGGCGGCTTAAACCAGCAATGGGGCGATAACGGCATTGAAGAAAGAATTGGCCGGGTACGTCGCTTCTATGTGCATCCAAAATATCGTCAACATGGTGTAGGTAAGCAGCTTCTAGCTTATCTGGAGCAGTTGGCACGACCATTTTATTCAGCACTTTGTTTACAGACCGACACCAAACTGGCCGCCAGTTTCTATCAAAAACAGAACTATGTCTTTGTTGAAAACCACCCGAGTTATAACTATTTCAAGTATATGATCTAGAGATCATTGCCAAACCTGATCATTTAAAAATCAGATGATCAGGTTTACTTAATTCGATCAAAATCCTCGGTTTTCTGCGTGAATAATTCAAACAACTACAGCTATAATGCGAATAATAATTTTTTAATTTAAGCATTAGGAGATCGCATGACTGTAGATGTCACTGAAACCATTTCTCAAACTGTACATCCTGCGTTTCAGTTGGTACGTCAACAACATGTTGAAGCTTTAGACATTTTAGTGTCTGAATATAAGCATAAAGTGACTGGCGCCACCCATTATCATCTGGCGACCAATCACGATGAAAATGTTTTTCTGGTTGCGTTTCGCACTCAGCCAATGGATTCAAAAGGTGAAGCGCACATTCTGGAACATACCGCACTGTGCGGCTCAGAAAAATTCCCGGTACGTGATCCGTTTTTCCTGATGATTCGCCGTTCGCTTAATACTTTTATGAATGCCTTTACAGCGGCAGACTGGACGGCTTATCCATTCGCAACTCAAAATGATAAAGACTTCCAGAACTTATTAGAAGTTTATATGGATGCGGCCTTTGCTGCGAACCTGAATCCGCTGGATTTTGCTCAGGAAGGTATCCGTATTGAGCTGGAAAATGGCGAGCCAGTGTATAAAGGCGTGGTATTTAATGAAATGAAAGGGGCAATGAGTTCACCTTCAGATCAACTTTATCATACTTTGGCGCATCACTTATTCCCGGACACTACCTATCACTACAACTCAGGCGGCGATCCTAAAGATATTCCAAACCTGACTTATGAAGAGTTGGTGAATTTCTATAAAACGCATTATCACCCAAGTAATGCAGTATTTATGACCTTTGGTAATAAATCTGCTGCTGAGTTACAGGAACAGTTTGAAAATCTGGCACTGTCTAAATTTGGAAAAGGTGAAACACTTTATTCAACGCCAGAAACCCGTTTAACTGCGCCACTCAATGTAACAGAAACCTATGCAGTTGATGGGGAAGATCTGAAGGACAAGACTTATCACGTATTGTCATGGTTATTGCCAGAAGCGAGTGATATCAAGTTACGTTTAGGCTTGCGTCTGGTAGAAGGGATTTTGCTGGAAGATTCAGCATCTCCCTTACGTCATTACTTGGAAACCTGTGGTTATGCACAGTCAACTGGCCCATTCATGGGCGTAGATGATTCCAACTTTGAAATGACCTTCTACTGCGCGGTTCAAGGTTCAAACCCGGAACATGCTGAAGAATTCAAAAACGGAGTTTACAAAGTTCTGGAAGATGTTGCCTCTAAACCGGTTGATCAACAGGCAGTGGATGCAATCCTGCATCAGATTGAGCTGCATCAGCGTGAAATCAATGGTGATGGTACACCGTATGGTCTAAGCCTGATTTTAAGCGGCTTAAGCAGTGCAATTCACCATCGTGATCCAGTTGAAGTCTGGGATGTGGACTCTGCAATTGCTTCAGTAAAAGAAGAGTTGCAAGATCCAATGTGGCTGTCGAATCTGATTAAAGATCATCTTTTAGATAACCCGCACCGTGTTCAACTGACTCTGGTTCCGGATGCAAGCAAATCTACCAAAGAAGCGGAAGAAGAAAAAGCACGTCTGGCTGAAATTGGTAAAGCTTTAACTGAAGAGCAAAAAGCAGAGATCAATGCTCAAACTGAAGCGTTAAATATCCGCCAAGATACTCCAGATGATTTGAATCTGTTACCTAAGGTGGGTCTGGAAGATGTGCCTGCGGAATTGCAGATTGTTCAAGGCCAGTTGCGTGAGATTATCTGTAACCGCGTAGATACGCCGTTGAATCTTTATCATGCAGGTACCAATGGGATTTATTACCAACAGGTATTGGTGAAAATTCCAGATGAAGTGGTGCAATCACCGTATTTCAACCTGTTGTCTATTTTAATGGGTGAAGTTGGTGCGGGTGAATATGATTACCTGCAATTCCAGCAACTGCAAACAGCAGTCAGTGGTGGTCTGGGCATGGGCGCTTCATTGCGTTCTAAAGTGGATGACAAGAACAAGATCAGTGCGTGGTTAACTTTAACGACTAAATCTTTGGCTAGCCATCTGGATGCGATCCGTCTGTTAAAAATCGGTTTCGAGCAACTTCGCTTTGATGAAAAAGGCCGTATTATTGAGTTATTACAACAGCGTAAAACTCGTTGGCAGTCGCGTATTTCCGGTTCTGGTCATAGCTATGCGATGCAAGTGGCATCACGTCAGCATAGCGCTCTAGCCTTGCGTGATTATCATAATACCGGTCTGGGTGCTTTGAACTGGCTGATTAACTTGGTCAATCAGGCTGAAAAAGATACAGCAGCTTATGATGCTATGATTGATGAATTAAAACGCATTCATACAGTCTTGCTACAAGCACCAAAACAATTCCTGTTGGTGTGTGAAGAACAGCAGTCTGAGCGTCTGATTGAAGAAATTCAAAACGTGTGGGACAAACTGGAAGTGAATACTGCACCTGCAGAATTGACTCAGGTTGAAAAAGTTAATCATAGCAATGATGAAGCCTGGTTGATTCAGACTAATGTGCAGTTCTGTGCAGCAGCTTATCCTGCGGTAGAAGTTTCACATCCTGATGCTGCTGCTTTGATGGTATTGGCAGGCTACTTGCGTAATGGTTATCTGCATAGCGCAATCCGTGAAAAAGGCGGTGCTTATGGTGGTGGCGCAAGCTATGACGGAAATGCATGTTCTTTCCGCTTCTATAGTTATCGCGATCCACGCTTAGCAGAGACTTTCCAGGACTTTGATGCAAGTATCCAATGGTTGCTTAACGCACCTCAACAACCGCATCAGCTGGAAGAAGCCATCTTGGGTTTAATTGCCAGTATGGACAAACCGGGGTCACCAGCAGGTGAAGCGATTACTGCCTGTTATGCCTACCTGCATCAACGTACGCCAGCATTCCGTAAACAGCTTCGGGAACGTTTGTTGCATGTCACTTTAGATGATTTGAAACGTGTCGCACAGACTTATCTGGTTGAACAGCAAGCTTCAAAAGCGGTGGTTGCGCCATTTGCCAAACGAGAAACTTTAGAACAACTCGGCTTTACAATTCAGCAAGTTCAATAAATAAAAACAATGAGGATAGAGGATGGCGCTTAATTCTATTAAGCGCTCAACTTTGCAGCTGGGCGTTTTGCTTGGCTGTGTAGTTGGGACGCAAGTTAATGCGGAAGATAAAACTGTAGCGAGTAGTCCGATGCCGGCAACGGCGGAGGCTTGCTCTGCGGTTGAAACCAATTCAGAACGCTTGGCCTGTTATGATGCGGTATTTAAAATACCGGCCGATAGTAAGCCTGAGATTGTTTCTGAACGGCGTGCAGCCATAGAAATTGCGCCCGAACCCGATAACCTCAAAGCAAAAATTGAACAAACCGTTTCTAATATCTATGCTTCAGAAGGATCAAAGCTGACTCCGACTTTATCCTTGCTGGATAGTCGTTGGGAATTGTCGCCGGAAAGTAAACTGGGTACCTGGAATATCCGTTCTTATCAGCCGATTTATCTGATGCCAGGATTCTGGACTTCCAAGAAAAACGAGTTTCCGCAAAGTGAAAACCCAAATAACACGGTTGAAGAAGACCAGAATTTGACCTCGATTGAGGGGAAATTCCAGTTATCTTTAAAAACCAAGGCGGTTGAAAATATTCTAGGTGATAATGGTGATCTCTGGCTGGGCTATACCCAGTCTTCACGTTGGCAGGTGTATAACTCGGAAGAGTCCCGACCATTTCGTGAAACCAATTATGAGCCCGAAGCCAGCCTGATCTTCCGTACCAATTATGATCTGTTTGGTTTGAACTGGCGTATGCTGGGACTAACCCTGAATCATCAATCTAATGGCCGTTCGGATCCATTATCTCGTAGCTGGAACCGGGTAATGCTGAATCTCGGTTTCGAAAAAGACAACTTTGCCATGATGCTGCGCCCTTGGTATCGTATCGAAGAAGATCGTGCAGATGACAATAATCCCGAGATTAAAAACTATATCGGGCGTGGGGATTTAACTGCATTTTATCGTCATAATGCCCACGATTTTTCTTTGATGTTGCGTCATACCCTTAAAGGTGGAGATGATAACCGTGGTGCAGTACAGTTCGACTGGTCATTTCCGATCAGTGGGCGTCTACGCGGTCAATTCCAGCTCTTTGATGGTTATGGTGAAAGTCTGATTGATTACAATCACCGTGCAACTTATGTGGGCTTGGGTGTATCCTTAATGAATTGGTACTAATCTGTTTCATGTAAAAAACCACGCTTAGGCGTGGTTTTTTTGCTTATACCTATTCATTTAAATCTTAACCAATCTGAATTTCTGAAGGCGGATGTTTAAGACGGCTTTTCTTCGGTGTTGCAATTAAATAGGCAAGGGTCAAAGGTCCTAGACGACCCGCATACATCATCAGCATCAGAATGATTAAACTCGCTGGTTGCAATTCTCCAGTAACACCACGCGTTAATCCGACCGTACAGGCGGCAGAAACCGCCTCAAACAGTAAATCTAAAAAATCATGATCGGGTTCTAGAATGAGTAAACTCATAAAACCGGTCATGACCAGACCTGCGGTAATACACACAACCGCTAAAGCCTTAAAAGTGGTTTTTTCAGAAATAGAATGATTGAACAAGCGAATTTCATCTTCACGGCGTAGAAAACTGATTACGCTGATCACCACAATAATAAAGGTGCCAACTTTAATTCCACCCGCCGTACTTAAGGAGCCGCCACCAATAAACATTAAAAAAATGGTGACTAGACTTGAGGCATCGCTCATCTGGTCCATGGGCAGACTATAAAAACCCGAAGAGCGGGGAACAGTGGCATGGAACCAGGCATTGAGTGCCTGATCACCTACACTCATCAGCGCTAAAGTCTGTGGATTAGAGGCTTCTAATAGCCAGAGTACAATAAAAGCACTCAGGTTAAGGCCCATAATCGTCGTTAGAATCAGCTTGCTATTCGGGCTAAGCTTGCGCCAGTTTTTATTCTGTTTTACATCCATCAGAACCAGAAAACCGATCCCGCCAATGATATACAGCATGCTGATCGTAAAGGTCACGAAATACTGGCCGGAAAAGCTCATCAAGCTATTGGGGAAAAGGGAAAATCCACCATTATTAAACGCAGAAACACTATAGAAAGCTGCATAAAACAGCGCTTCACCAAAAGGATAATCTTCCAGCCAAGCCAAGGTTAAAATCAGGGTGCCAATCGCTTCGAAAAACAAGGAATATAGGAAAACTGCTTTAATGGTAAAACTGACTTTCTTCAAACTGGTCTGGCCAATAGATTCCTGTGCCATCACTTGCTGTCTTAAACCAAGTTTAGGAGACAGGCTCATGAAGGCGAGTATGGCAAAGGTCATAAAACCGAGGCCACCACATTGCAGCAGGAACATAATCACGACCTGCCCAAAGGGTGTATAAGCTTCACCAACATTGACCACAGATAGCCCGGTAATTGTCACTGCAGAAGTTGCTGTAAAAATCGCTTCTAACCAGCTGATTTCAGTTTGATGCGCAAAGGGCAGCATCAGTAATGAAGAACCAATAAAAATCAGTCCGAGAAAACCTAAGGCCAGCAGACTCGGTGGACTGAGATTGACAATCCTGTTCTGGTTTAAATTTGAGCTTTTCATATGACCTTAAAATGCTTGGACAAACGGCGTAGAGGCTCTAGTAATCCTTCGACCACCAGAATGTCACCTTCCTTAAGTAGCAGCTCAAGATCTACGATATGTTGTATTTCAGTGCCGCGTTTATGTAAAAGAACTTTAATTTCGGGAACCTGACTCATTAACTGGTGTAAGGGAGTGTCATGATGATCGGCATGAATCTCAATTTTGACAATATAGTGATCATCTTCAAGTGACATATAACGGCTAACCATCGGATAGCTGAGTGATTGTGCCACACGGACGCCCATATCTTCTTCTGGGTGAATAATTTTTTCGACGTTCAGATGAGTCAAAATCATATGGTGGGCTTTGGATTTGGCTTTGGCCCAAATTTTCTTTACACCCATATTTTTCAGATGCAGTACACACAGAATACTGGCTTCAATATCTTCACCAATCGCGACTACGACTGCTTCACAGCGCTGGATATCCAGTTCATCCAGGACATGCTCATCGGTTGCATCGGCCATCACCGCCTGGGTAAGCTGATCGGAAATATTTTCCACATATTTTTTGTCGAGATCGATTCCAATCACATCATGTTTCTGGCTGATCAGTTGAGTCGCTACTGTTGCACCGAAGCTACCCAGCCCAATGACTGCAAATAATGCCATGCATATTTCCCTAAATCTTTTTTATTTCAAATCAGTTCATGTCTAAGTACGTATCTTAAAGATTTTTATAGTTTTCAGCTATCTGGCCTTACATAAATACTTCATACATTTTTTTAGCTGGACATAAAAAAACCGCCTCGAAAGGCGGTTTGTATCAAACTAATTATTTCAAGAAACGCTGATAACCTAGGTTGTTGGTGATTTCTTCATATGGATAAGTAATGCTTTCCAATGTCTCAATCAAACCATCTGGATTCTGCTGGGCATCTTCTGCCTCCAGACCGACCAGTACGCGACCTTCTGCAGCGCCGTGGTTACGGTAATGGAACAAGGTGATGTTATGCGTTGGGCCAAGACGTTCCAGGAACATTAGCAGGGCACCTGGACGTTCCGGGAATTCCACGCGGAACAGGCGTTCATTTTCAATATCGGCATGACCGCCAATCAGGTAACGGATATGCAGTTTTGCAACTTCGTCATCAGACAGATCATCAATGTCGTAGTCGAATTTCAGGTTTTCATAGATTTCCTGACGTTCTTTCTCGCCATTTTTCAGGCTGATGCCGACAAAGACCTGAGCTGCAGAAGCATCACTAGAGCGGTAATTGAACTCGGTGATATTACGGCCTTGAAGGGCGCGACAGAATTTCAGGAATGAGCCTTTTTCTTCTGGAATGGTTACGGCAAAGATGGCCTCTTTGCGTTCGCCCAGCTCGGTGCGTTCGGCAATATAGCGCAGACGGTCGAAGTTCATGTTCGCACCGCAAACAATCGATACGATATTCTTGCCTTCAATGCCGTGTTCCGCTACATATTTTTTGATACCAGCCAATGCCATTGCACCTGACGGTTCTACGATGCTACGGCATTCATCATAAGTATCTTTAATTGCTGCACAGACTTCATCGGTATTGACCAGTACGACTTCTGGTTCTACGATCGGGCCAGAGTTATCTGATTTTTGTAAACGGATCACATCAAATGGTTTTTCACCGATTTGTGCCACAGCAGTACCATCGGCAAATAAACCCACTGATGGCAAAATTACGCGGTCATTTGCATCAAAAGCGGCTTTTAAACATGCAGATTCTTCATATTCTACAGGAATCACTTTGACATGCGGTGCAACATCACCTAAGTAAGCTGCAACACCGGCAATCAGACCACCACCACCAACAGCAACGAAGACATATTCTACATCACGCCATTGACGCAAAATTTCATTGGCAATGGTGCCTTGACCGGCCATCACCAGTTCATCGTCATAAGGTGGAATAAAGGTCATACCATCTTCTTCGGCACGTTGAATGGCATATTTATTGGCAACGTCAAATGAATCACCATGTAATACTACTTCACCCCCTAAACGTTTTACTGCTTGGACTTTAATGTCGGGCGTGGTCTTTGGCATCACAATAATCGCGCGAATATCCAGCTTTTTCCCTGACAGTGCCACGCCTTGTGCATGGTTGCCTGCTGAAGCTGTGATAACGCCACGTTCGAGTTGTGATTTCGGTAATTGACTAATACGGTTATAGGCACCGCGTAGTTTAAATGAAAAGACCGGTTGTAAATCTTCACGTTTAAAGCGAATGTTATTATTTAAGCGTTCGCTAATTCGTGGCGCTGCTTCGAGTGGGGTTTCGATTGCAACATCGTAGACCGTTGCTTGTAAAATTTGTCGAACCAAACGAGACAGCATGTTAATTTTCCATCTAACAGTTTAAAATAAGACTCTATTGTAACAAACCACACGGCTTTGCGGTTTAAAATTACTGCAAAAGTCCAAATTAGTTGAGTGATGTCATGAGTCTATATGCAACCCAAGATGAGAAAAAGCAAGCTGCAGCCAAAGCGGCTTTAAAACACTTACCAAAAGGGGGCATTTTAGGCGTAGGTACAGGTAGTACCGTTAACTTTTTAATTGACCTTTTACCAGAACTGCAATTGGAAGCTGCTGTTGCAAGTTCTGAAGCGACTGCACAGCGTCTGAAAAAATTAGGCATTGAAGTGGTTGATATGAATAGCGTAGGTGGTCTGGATGCCTATGTCGATGGTGCTGATGAAATTGACCGTCATATGCACATGATCAAAGGTGGTGGTGCTGCGCTTACACGTGAAAAAATCGTGGCGTCGATTGCGAAAAAATTCGTATGTATCGTCGATGATTCGAAATGGGTAGAGCAGTTGGGTCGTGATTTCCCATTACCTGTTGAAGTGATTCCAATGGCTCGTTCAGCAGTCGCACGTAAGTTGGTGGCGCTAGGTGGTGATCCTGCTTACCGTGAAGGTGTAGTGACTGATAATGGAAATGTTATTTTGGATGTGCATAACCTGAATATTCTGAATGCGCTTGAGCTGGAAAAAACGATTAATGACATTCCAGGCGTCGTATGTAACGGTATTTTCGCGATCAATAAAGCGGATATTGCGATTGTTGCGACCAATAATGGTATTGAAGAGCGTACAGCGATTTAAGAAATCCTCCCTGAACCTCCTTTTTCAAAGGAGGGAAAAGTCTTTAATTTGATAAAGCTCCTCGAAACTTCTATAAGTTTGAACTTCCCCCTTTATTAAAGGGGGATCGAGGGGGATTA
>NZ_DFDO01000139.1:0-7616 GCF_002367915.1 Acinetobacter sp. UBA3025 | reverse complement strand
AGCTGCAAAATGCAGAACTGGTAAATCTGCTCGCTAAAGTAGTAGAACCAAAGTTATAAGACCTTTTCATGCTGGCTTAGCCTTATATAAAGGATTTAAACCAATAAGGTTCTTAAAATAGTTGCCGAGGCCATGCTAATCAAAATGGTCGGCAGCATGCCAAAGCGTGATGCAACGAATAGTGTCACCATTATGGCTATCAGATCAGCCGGATCATCTCGTAAAAAATATGGGATGATCATCGAAATCAGTACACAGCCTGGAATCACTTCCAGAATTTTACGCTGACGTTTGCTCAAAGTTTTATTTTTGAGTAGGACATAGCCAAGTATCCGGGTGCAGTAAGTCGTTAGCGCAACTAATAAGATTGCGATAAAAGTGCTCATCTGGATCATGCTTCATCCTCCTGAATTAGCCAGAAGGCAGAGGCAATGCCTGCAAGTGCACCGATTAGTACGTACCAGTTACCTGGTAGATAGCTATAAGCCAGAGCAGCACAAATAAAACTGATTAGCCAAGGTCTGGCTTCAGTAAAGCCTTTTCACATACTTTTCAGTAAGACCAGCATAATGGCGGGGAAAGCCATATCAAAACCAAAACGGTTAATGTCTCCTAGCACGGGTCCAAGCAGGGCACCGAGTGTCGTAAAGCCGACCCAAGCCAGATAAAGAACAATACATAGCCCGGCATAATAAGGCAGACTAAAAGCATATCGATAACCAAACTGTGCCAGTCGACGCTGTGCATCTGTCAGGCTTAAGGCCCAGCTTTCATCGACCATAAAAAATAATGCCGGAAAGATTTTTCGATTTGGAAGATGTCTTAAATAAGGTACCAGACTGGCACCGAGCAGAATATAGCGGCTGTTAATGAGAAAAGTAATAAAGATTAAGGTAAGCAGATGCGGTGGATCAGTCCAGGCTTCTAAAACTGCAAACTCGGAACCGCCAGCAAAGTTCAGCCCGGTCAGTAAAGGCACTTCAAGCAGGCTAAAATTTTTTTGTGCTGCTGTTGCACCCAAGACCAGCGCCAGGGGAATTACACCCAATAATAAAGGCATGCAGTCTTTCACACCACGTTGAAACTCACTCAGAGAAGTAGCATCAGAAGGCGTAATACGTGGCTGGAAGGGAGGCATGAGATGATCGGGTTTTATTCTAGAAGGAGAAAGAAAGTTTATAAGAAATATAGGAGTCTTTGCAGTGCCTTTAAACTCTACCAGAATGATGCTGTTTTCTTGGTCATTTAAGTTCCCACATTGAGTTTTTGTATAGGATTATTTTTAAGCATCTAGTACTGATATTTTATAAATTTTTACTCTTAGATAGATGAGGATTGAATCAAGAATAAGTTTTTCGTCATTGTTTTGGTTAGGGAAATATATTAGAAAATCAAGTTGATATGTTGGTTATTAAATTTTATTCAGCCTATTTTCTCTTAATAAGAAAGAGATGATTTGGTTTATCTATCTAAGTCCTTTGTTCAGTCAGAGAAAATTATCAAAATTGCGATGCACAGCCTAAACGATCGTGCTAGACTAGGAGAAATCGGGTGTGCTCCCGATTTTTTTATGCGGTTTATTCCGCGCTGACAAGAATTTAGGTTTACAACATGCCCATTTCAGAGACATGGTTATTACCTGATGGTGTAGCTGATGTATTACCAGAACAAGCGCAAGTCATCGAAAGCCTGCGCCGTCAATCACTGGATTTCCTCGCATCTCGAGGTTATCAGCTGGTGTACACGCCATTTATTGAATACATTGAATCTCTATCTTCTCTCTCAGAATCGAATCAGGATTTAGACTTAGCCACTTTTAAAGTGATCGACCAGCTGTCTGGCCGCTTGCTTGGTGTGCGTGCCGATATGACACCACAAGTGGCTCGTATCGATGCGCATGTACATCCAGTGGAAGGTGTGGCTCGTTATTGCTATGCGGGTACGGTTTTACATACGAAACCTCAAGGATTTAATACCACACGTGCACCATTGCAATTAGGTGCAGAATTATTTGGTTCAGACAGCATTGATGCTGACGTGGAAATGGTTGACCTGATGATCAGCCTGATTCAGGAAGCGGGTCTGGCCGACGGCGTCCACCTTGACTTAGGTCATGTTGGTCTGTTCCGTAGTCTGATTGCACAAGCGGGTTTAAGTAAAGCAACCGAACGCCAACTGTCTGATCTGTATCAACGTAAAGCATTGCCGGAACTGGCTGAATTTACTGCAAATCTTAAGTTTGGTTCAGACTTCTATACGCTTGGCCGCTTTGCAAGTGACCTGGATGCCTTAAAAACGAATTTAAGTGCTGAAGTATTAGAAAATCCAGCCTTCAAACAGGCATTTGATGCACTGCAAACCACCAAAAATGAAGTTCAGGTGCGCTGGCCGAATCTGCATATTGGGATTGATGTCGTCGAGTTACGTTCATACCATTATCACACCGGCCTGATGTATGCAGTTTATGCACCAAACCGTGCTGCGGCACTGGCACAAGGTGGCCGTTATGATGGCATTGGTGAGCATTTTGGTCGTGCACGTCCGGCAACCGGTTTCTCTTGTGACTTATATGCTTTAAGTGCAGGCAAGTTTGCTACAGCTAAAGTTGTGGTAGCACCTAAGGGTACAGATGCTGCGCTGTTAAATGCGATTCAGGCAACCCGTGCACAAGGCTTAAGTGTAATTCAGTTATTAGGTAATGATGATTTAAACTCGGTACCGTATGCAACTCACCAGCTGGTGAATGTGGACGGTGAGTGGACCATCAAAACGATTTAATCGCTTTAATTGTTTTACTCAGTGTTCATGTCGCTGAGTGGGACTTTCAACTTTAACAGCATGATGTAATGAGGCTATTATGGGCAAGAATGTTGTGGTACTTGGTACCCAATGGGGCGACGAAGGTAAGGGTAAGATCGTCGACCTGCTCACAGATCAAGCGGCTGCAGTAGTTCGTTATCAAGGCGGACATAACGCAGGTCATACTCTCGTGGTTGGTGGTAAGAAAACTGTATTACACCTCATTCCATCAGGTATTTTACGTGAAAACGTATTGTGCTTAATTGGTAATGGTGTGGTTCTTTCACCTGAAGCGCTCATCAAAGAGATGGATATTCTTGAAAAAGAAGGCGTGCCAGTACGTGAACGTCTACGCATTTCTCCAAACTGTCCATTGATTCTTCCACACCACATCGCACTTGACCAAGCTCGTGAGAAAAAACGTGGTAATGCGAAAATTGGTACAACTGGTCGTGGGATCGGGCCTGCTTATGAAGATAAAGTAGCGCGTCGTGCAATCCGTGTAGCTGACCTGGTACGTGGTGGCGAACATCTGAAAGCTCAGCTTGAAGAATTGCTTGAATACCACAACTTCCAATTGACTCAATTCTTCGGTGTTGAAGCAGTTAAAGTTGAAGACGTACTTGCGCTTTGCGACGAATGGCGCAAAGTGATCGAGCCTATGGTCATGGACGTGACTGGTGAACTTCACGCTTACCGTAAAGCTGGCAAGAAAATCATGTTCGAAGGTGCGCAAGGTTCATTGCTTGACGTTGACCACGGTACATATCCGTACGTGACTTCTTCAAACACGACTGCTGGTGGCGTAAGTTCAGGTTCAGGTCTTGGTCCATTACACCTTGACTACGTTCTTGGTATTACTAAAGCGTATACTACTCGTGTAGGTTCAGGTCCATTCCCAACTGAGTTGGTGTATGACGCTGCAACAGATACAGGTGATGCAATTGGTAAACACCTGGGTACTGTAGGTTCAGAATTTGGTGCGTCTACTGGCCGTCAACGTCGTTGTGGCTGGTTCGATGCTGAAATCCTGCGTCGTTCAGTAGAAGTGAACTCACTGTCTGGTATTTGCTTGACTAAACTTGACGTTCTTGACGGTTTGGAAGAAGTGAAAATCTGTGTAGGTTACGAAGCTGCTGATTCTGGCTGTGTTGGTTCTTCTGATGCGCTTGCATTTGAAACTTTAAAACCAATTTACGAGACTATGCCAGGCTGGAAAGAATCTACTTTCGGTGCGAAATCACTAGATCAATTGCCACAAGCGGCAATTAACTATGTGAAACGTCTTGAACAATTGATTGAATGTCCAATCGACATCATTTCAACTGGTCCAGACCGTGAAGAAACCATTATTCTTCGCCATCCGTTTGATGCTTAATCCTTTAAGCTGAAAATGATAAAAACCCTGTGATTTCACAGGGTTTTTTATTTGGAAAAGCTTATAAAAATGATTGAAAACCTGTTTGGATTCTTTATGATGTTTTGACCTTATATATTTGAGAAGGTCATGAAATATAAAAATTTATTGGCGGGAATGGTCATTGCGACCACATTAACGGGGTGTACTACGGTTGCAGATTTGATGGGAGCTGATTCAGCTACATTAAATCTGAGTGCAGCACAAAGCTATAATCAGATGCTGACAGAGGCCAAGCAGAAACAGATTCTGGATACGACTTCTGCCACCTATAAAAAAGTAAATCGGGTTTTCCTGAAAATGAAGCCGTATGCGGATCAACTGAATCAGACTGGGCAGAAGTTTGACTGGCAAGTGGCGGTGATCAAATCCAACGAGATTAATGCCTATGTCGCACCAGGTGGCAAGGTGGTGTTTTATACGGGTATTGTCGACACACTAAAACTTACAGACGATGAAGTTGCTGCCATCATGGGACATGAAATGGTGCACGCGCTTGAGGAACATTCTAAAAATAAGGTAGGAGCGCAAGCACTTACCGATTTGGCAGTAAGTATCGGTAGCAAGTATGTCGGGCAATCCGCTGGTGGTTATGGTGGGCTACTGCTGGATATGGGTGCTCAATTTGGTGTGGGCTTGCCATTCTCACGTAATCTGGAAAGCCGTGCCGATAAAGGCGGGCTCATGCTAATGGCACGAGCGGGCTATAACCCGAATGCAGCGATTACGTTGTGGCAAAAAATGAATGCGCAAGACAGCCGTGGCAATAGCGTCCTGAATAAATTTACATCTACGCATCCAACAAATGATGACCGAATTGCAGTCTTGCAACAGCTGATGCCTGAAGCGATGACGGTATATAAAGCTAAGAAATAATTTGGAAATTCAGGACTAAAGTCTTAACAGCAAGTGCTGTGCAGTGGCATGGCGCTTGTTAGAATAAAACAAAATAAAATATGAGTATGCAGGATGCATAAAAATATCTCGGGAACGATGTTCTATTCCTTGTTATTCGCGATGGGCGGCGCACCGACAATTGCGATGCTGATTATCCGTGCCCAAACTCAGGATCCTGACATTATTTACGGTGCATTTATTGGCTTGAGTGTGATCATTGCCTGTGTATTGGTACCGGTCATCTTGTTACAGAATGCTTTTCTATTTTTTAAGCGTAAAAGTGAAATTTTAGAAGAAAAAATTAAACCTTTGTGTTATTTATATTTAGGTTTAAATATTGTCTGTCTGATTTATTGGCTTGCGATACAGTATTGGGGTTAAAATTACATAAAATATAACAAGATGAAGTAATTGTACATTTAGTTGATCCGGCCTTTAACTTATAATTTTTTACAATGTAAATTAACCTTTTGCTTATGGTGGAGTCACTATAATGAAAAATAAATTCTTGTTAGGTATGGGTGCAGCCGCAGCCATTACTTTGTCTGGTTGTACAACTATTGCCGATATTGCAGGTGCAGATACTGCGACTTTAAATGCTTCAGCCAGCCAAAGCTACAATGCCATGGTGGCAGACGCTAAAGCGAAAGGCCAGCTGGATACCAGTTCAGCGACATACAGTCGTATTAATGCTGTTTTTAACCGTTTAAAACCTTATGCCAACCAGCTGAACCAGACGGGTACTGCATTCCAATGGCAGTTGGCCGTATTGAAATCTGATCAGGTCAACGCTTTTGTCGCACCTGGTGGTAAAGTGGTGTTCTATACCGGTATCGTGAACAAGCTGAATCTGACCGATGCTGAAATTGCAGCCATTATGGGTCATGAAATGGTCCATGCCCTGGAAGAGCATGCGAAACAGAAACTTGGTGCACAAGCCCTGACTGATCTGGCATTGGGTATTGGTTTAAATGCAGCGGGCGTAGGACAAGGTGGTGCTGCAGTAGCACAATTGGGTAGCCAGATTGGTATCGGCTTGCCTTACTCACGTAACCTAGAAAGCCGTGCCGATCAGGGTGGCTTAACCCTTATGGCACGTGCTGGTTATAACCCGAATGCCGCGATTACCCTTTGGGAAAAAATGAACAAGCTTGAAGGCGGTAGTACTGGCGTGACTTTCCTGTCTACTCACCCATCGAACAGTCAACGTATCGCAGCAATGCGTCAAAATCTGCCAGCAGCAATGCAGATCTATAATAAACGTTAATGATTGCGTAATTTGAGTGATCCGTGATTTTAATGATGAAAAGCAGGGCATTAGTCCTGCTTTTTTTATGTTTAAAATCTTAAGGCACTAAAAAAGGCAAAGTTTTCACTTTGCCTTTTTGTGCTAAAGACCGGGAAGTCTTAGTGGTGGTGACCACCTGCACCGTGTACGTGACCGTGATCAAGTTCTTCTTGAGAAGGTTCACGGATAGACACGATTTCAACTTCGAAAGTTAAATCTTGACCAGCAAGCGGGAAGTTAGCATCAACAACTACGTTGTCACCTTCAACTGCTTTAACAGTTACGATTTGAACGCCGTCATCAGTTTGTGCTTGGAACTGCATGCCTGCCTGGATGTTGTCTACGCCTTGGAACATTTGTTTAGGCACTTCTTGCACTAGCTCTGGGTTATATTCGCCATAGCCTTCAGCAGCAGGAACATTTACAGTGAATTTTTCACCAACAGTTTTGCCTTCTAAAGCTTTTTCTAAACCAGGGATGATGTTACCTGCACCGTGCAAATAGGCAAGTGGTTCACCTTGAGATTTGTCGAGAGTTTCACCCTCTGCGTTAGTCAATGTGTAGTGGAAAGAAACCACGAGGTTATTTGCAATAGCAGTCATATTAATTGATCCATTCAATTTTTTAAGGGTACATCATAAAGTGAAATTGTATTTTTGTAGACTAAAAATAGCAAAAAAATGCAATTTGACATGTTTAATGACGATTTTTTCATATATGAGGACAATATTTACAATTTCAATGCAATTTCAGCTTGGGTGCAATTTTTCGTGTAACAAAGTCTTTGGCAGTTAACAGACCAGCATGGGTATAGCCATGAATGGTGGCCTGATGAATCCGGTACAGGGATACATACATGGATTTCGCGACAAAGCCTTGAATATTGACCTGACCCAATAATTCACCGACAGCACTGTTTTGACTTAAAGACAATAATGAGCCTTTGTCAGAAAACTTGAACATCGGTAAATAGCTTTCACCATTAATGCGTGCTTTTAAGGCTCTGACCAGAAAAGCGGCCTGCTGGCTGGCGACTTGCGCACGCGGGCCTAAAACCGGTTGATCTGCTTCAGGCTGACAATGCGCACAATCACCAAAAACGAAAATATCCGGGTCTGACAGAGTTTGCAGAGTTGCATAAACTTTTAGGCGATTAATGTTGTCTTTTTCCAGCTCTTTAAGTTTTGCCAGAACTTCAGGAGCTTTAATTCCAGC
>NZ_DFDO01000136.1:0-3624 GCF_002367915.1 Acinetobacter sp. UBA3025 | reverse complement strand
ATCAGACGAATACCCAATAACACTTCTAGTTTGGCCGGAATCATATAAAGTCCGGAAAATAGCAAAAAGCCAGTCAGGCCAATCACCAGGGTATTTTTCAGTCCTAGACGATTCAGCAATTTCCCAATAAATAAGCGTCCAATTAGTGTTCCGACAATAAACAGACCGGATACCAGACCGGCTTGTGCAGTCGATGCTCCCAGTTCAGCGACCGAGAAACCGACAATCACAATCACCAGCAGGTAAAACACCAGAACGAGCTGGAAATTAACCAGACTGACCAGGACGAAATTAGGGGTCCATAAGCGGGCTTGATCTTGGCTCATTGTGGTGTTTCCTGAGATGAAGGATGTAATTGCTGAATCAGCTGTACCAAAGTGTTTTTACTGCTTTGCAGATCATCTGCATCAATCTGTTGCAGTAAGTGATCTTCAAAAGCATCAATCTGTTTGGAACACAGGTTAAAGGTTTTAACCCCTTGCTCGCTGAGTTTAAATAATTTTTGACGTTTATCTTCGGTTTCGATCTGGCAGATTAAGTCGAGTTCACTTAAATGCTGGATGCGTTTGGTAATGCTTGGTTTTGAAACATTTAAATAGCTTGAAATATCAACCAGCGTGCATTGCTGTTGGGATTGAATGGTATAGAGCACTTGCCATAAGGAATAATTAAGTTGGGAGGATAATAAAATAGTATTGATTTCATCACTCATGAGTCGTGCGCAACGCAGCAACAGTGAACGAAATCTGGAAGAGGGTTGAAACATATAGTTAACCTGGCTAACTAAATTGTGCCTAATTTACGCCTCTTTATTCAATTAGACAAGAGGTAAATTTTGAAAATTTTTGCATGGTTAACGTCTTTTTGACTAAGTTATTACAAGTCTTTAACCTGATTAAAAAACAATCAACAAAAGACTACATACTTTTAAGAATGATTCAGCCTAAGCTACCTAAGCACTAGAAAAATCCATCACTTAATAACTGAAGGGCAGATATGCCAAATAACACTGCATAGGTGAAGTTTATGACTCTGGGTTTAACTGCATTAGAGTTAGCACGAATACAGTTCGCCTTTACTGTATCTTTTCATATTATCTTTCCTGCAATTTCAATCGGATTAGCAAGTTTTTTGGCTATTCTGGAATGGCGCTGGTTAAAGACTAAAAATCCGATTTTTCAGGATCTGTTCAAGTTTTGGGTCAAAATTTTCGCCGTCGCATTTGGTATGGGCGTCGTATCCGGTGTGGTAATGAGCTATCAGTTCGGAACCAACTGGAGTGAGTTTTCCCGGGTCGCTGGAAGTGTGACCGGACCCTTGCTGGCTTATGAAGTTTTAACTGCGTTCTTTTTAGAAGCCGGATTCCTGGGTATCATGCTCTTTGGCTGGGATCGGGTTGGCCCACGAGCGCACTTTTTCTCCACTTTAATGGTGGCAATCGGCACCTGTATTTCCATGTTCTGGATTTTATCTTCCAATAGCTGGATGCAGACCCCTCAAGGTTTTGCGATTGAAAATGGCCTGATCGTCCCGCAAGACTGGGTAGCGATCGTATTTAACCCGTCTTTTCCTTATCGTTTGGCTCATATGGCAATGGCCGCCTTTCTGGTCTCCGCCTTACTTGTAGCCTCAACAGCGGCATGGCATCTGATCAAGGGCCGTCGAGATCCTTTAGTCAAAACTTCATTTTCCATGGCCATGTGGCTGATTCTGGCACTTGCACCTTTACAGATTTTTGTGGGGGATATGCATGGTCTGAATACGCTTGAACATCAGCCAGCCAAACTGGCCGCGATGGAAGGCCATTGGGAAACCAATCATGATGAAGGAATGCCTTTATACCTGTTTGGGATTCCAGACATGCAAGCTGAAGAAACCAAATATGCAATTGGTATTCCTAAATTGGGTAGCCTGATTCTGACGCACTCTATGGACGGAAAAGTCACGGGGCTTAAAGATTTTGCACCTGAAGATCGACCCAATTCACTGGTGGTGTTCTGGAGTTTCCGGATTATGGTCGGGCTGGGTATGTTAATGCTCTTGCTTGCACTCTGGGGATTATGGTCACGTACTCGAGGACGGTTTTATGAGTCACGTGGTCTGCATCGTTTTGCACTCATCATGGGGCCATCCGGATTTCTTGCTATGCTGGCAGGATGGTTTACTACAGAAGTCGGTCGTCAGCCTTGGGTTGTCTACGGTATTATGCGGACCAAAGATGCATTATCACCAGTGTCAGCTGAACAGGTCGGTCTAACCTTGATTATCTTTGTGGTGGTGTACTGCGTTGTTTTTGGCGTAGGAATTTTCTACATGTTGCGCCTAATGCATAGAGGTCCAGAATTTATTCATTCCAGACCACACCATGAATCGGATAGCGATGTGGTTCAAGCTTCTCGTCGACCATTGAGCAGTATTCGCGAACGTATTGAAGAAGTTCCTGAACATCCGGATCAGGAGGATAAAAAATGATTGATTTATCATTAATTTGGATTGCGATTATTGGCCTAGGTGTACTGGTTTATACCATTCTCGATGGTTTCGATCTGGGCATTGGCATTCTATTTCCATTCTTCCCGCATCAGGATGAACGCGATGTCATGATGAATACGGTCGCTCCGGTCTGGGATGGTAATGAAACTTGGATGGTTCTAGGGGGCGCTGGATTATTTGCTGCCTTTCCATTGGCTTATTCGACGGTACTCTCAGCGCTGTATATGCCCATTATCCTGATGGTGATCGCCTTGATTTTTCGTGGTGTTGCTTTTGAGTTCCGTTTTAAGGCGAATAAAAGCAAACACTGGTGGGATAAAGCTTTTATAGGTGGATCGATCGTCACCAGTTTCTTGCAAGGGATGATCCTGGGTGCATATATTCAGGGAATTGAAACACGAAATGGTGTCTATGTAGGTGGTGGTCTGGATTGGCTCAGTCCATTTAGTATCTTTACAGGAATCAGTGTCGTGGTGCTATATGCAGCATTAGGCTGTGGATGGCTCATTTATAAAACCGGTGATGATTTACAGGATCGCATGTTTAAACTGATGCCGAGGCTGATTATAGCCTTATTGATTATTCTAGGTGCTGTTAGTGTTTATACGCCGTTGACCCATCCGCAAATTGCGGAGCGCTGGTTCAGCCAGCCACAATTTACCTACTTTATGCCCGTACCGATCTTGGTCATATTATTTACTTGGCTAGCCTTACGTGCCTGTAAAAGACGCAGTGAACTAGGTCCATTTTCCTATATGCTGGTGCTGGTGTTCCTGGCATATACCGGTTTTCTGATTAGTCTGTGGCCTTATATTATTCCACCATCAGTCACGATCTGGCAGGCAGCGGCACATGAAAATAGTCAGTTATTTGCCTTGATTGGTGCCTTGATTCTGATTCCGATTATCGTGATTTATACCTGTATGTCCTATTGGGTATTCCGACACAAGGTACGTGTTGGAGATGATGGTTATCATTAAGGAGCAGTTATGACACGCAAACAGATAGTATGGTTTGTCGGCTTATGGCTTGCAGGTTTTTTGACACTGGCACTTATTGCAGGGGCATTCCGCTTTCTGGTGCATTTGGCCTATTAGGTCATAATATAAACTGAATAAAGAAAAGGGATTT